>CAJCJH010000062.1 GCA_903970615.1 Rhodospirillales bacterium | reverse complement strand
GTGATGCTGTTGGTGCTGACGAAGGCGCAGCGGATGTGCTCGCGCGCTGTTGAATCCTGCTGATCGAGCGAGACGAAAATATCTTCGATGCCGCGTGGCTGCTTGCCGAAACGTACGTCGGCGAATTGCTTTTTGTCACCGCTGGCGAAGCCTTCCTTGCTGCCGGATAAATATTGCGCGGCCTTGAAATACCAGCCGCAGACGAAATCCAGAACGCCGATGCCCTTGAGATTATTGGTGGCGATGGCGAGATCTTTTTTCTGGTCCTCACTTTGGAGCTGTTTACCAACGAACGGCGGATTGCCCAGAATATAATTGAGCTTCGTTGGCGGCACGAAAGCCTCCCAATCCAGCCGCAGCGCGTTGCCCTGGCGGATGTTGGCGGACTTCTCCAGCGGCAGGCGATCGAACGGTTCGCCGAACGCGAGGCCCACTTCCACGTTCATCTGGTGATCGGTGAGCCACATCGCAACCTGTGCCACCTGCGCGGGAAATTCCTCGATCTCGATGCCGTGAAATTGATCGACATTGACCATGACGGCTTGTTTGAATGCGCCGACGATATGAGCGCCGAACGCTTCGGCGGCGCGCAGCACATCCGCTTCCAGCCGCCGCAGTTCGCGGTAGGTGATAACCAGAAAGTTGCCGCAGCCGCAGGCGGGATCGAGAAAATTCAGCGTGGGCAGTTTTTTGTGAAACTCGAACAACGCATTCTTGTTGTGCTTGATGCGCTCGAATTCGGCGCGCAGTTCGTCGAGAAATAACGGCCGGATCACTTTGAGGATGTTGGCCTCGGAAGTGTAGTGCGCGCCGAGCTGGCGGCGGCGATCCTTGGCGTCGAGTTCGATGATCTTCTGGAACATCGCGCCGAAAATCGCGGGCGAAATAGAACTCCAGTTGAGCCGGCAGCATTCGAGCAGCAAGGCGCGCATGTTGCTATCGAACGCGGGAATATCCGGCCGCTCTTCGAACAGCTTGCCGTTGACATATGGAAACGGCGCGAAGGTTTCGGCGAGCGATTTCTGGCGCGCGTCGCGTCGCTGGTTGAGGCATTGGAACAGTCCCGCGAGCAATCTGCCGGTATCGCTGCCATCTTCATCGGTGGTCTCCAGCAATTCGAGAAAGCTGTCTTTCGGCGAGAACAGGCCGGTGTCGTCCGCGAACAGGCAGAACAGGATGCGCACGAGAAACACTTCCAGCGCGTGGCCTTTGTAGCCGTCGGTTTTGAGCGCGTCGTGCAGTTCGCCAAGCTTTTGCACGGCCTTGATGTTGGCTTCCGGCTCTTCGCGGATGCGCACTTTTTGAAAGCCGGCGATGAAGCCGAACAGATGGGTTTTCTTCGGTAGTTCGGCCAGCGTGAGTTCGGCTTCGGTGCCGTCTTCGAGATCGAAAATACGGAAGTTCTGGAAATCGGAGACGACGATGTAGCGCGGCAGTTCGTCATCGTTCAGGCCTTCAAAATAATCGGTGGCCTGCGTGTGCGCGGCATCGAGGCTTTGCCCTGCGCTCTTGTGTTCGGCCAGCAGCAGGCCGGGCCAGAAGACATCGATGCGGCCCTTGGCGCGCTTGCCGAAACGCTGTGCGGCTTTCTCGAAACGCACACCGGTGCGCCGGCGATCCACACCAAACACGGCGAAGAACTCGTTCCAGAAACTCTGCGCCTCGGCGCGCTCGGAAGTTTCGCCCGCCCAATCGCGCGCGAACGTAGCGGCGCGGCTGCGGATTTCTGACCAGGCGATTGCGGGCATGGACTAGGCGTTCTGCACTGAGCGCGCTCGTTCCATGACGAAAATAACCCGTTGCGCAACCTTCATCAGATCAACTTCACTTTAGCTTTCTTCGCCGCCTTGCGCAGATCATCATCCAGCGTGGCGAGCGGTAGCTTTCGGCGCTGAGCGAGTTCGAGATATACAGCATCGTAAGCGGTAAGGCCGTAATCAACAGCGAGTAGCAACGTCGGCCCCCAAGCGGCCCTGAAGGTGGCCTCGTCTGAGATCACCGGAATCGATGTGAACAGCGCCAGCGCTTCGTCGAAGCCCGCCTTCGTAATGCGGCCCTTCTTGAGCGACAGAGCCACTATGTTGGTCAGCTCCAGCGACCACAATCCGGGCACGATGGCGAACTCCGTGCGCAGGCGCTCGCGGACTCGCATGGAATACTCAGGCTTTTCGTCTGGGAAAACCCAGGATAAGGCGACCGAAGCATCCAGAACGAAGTCCATCAGTATTTATGTCCCTCGTGCCTGAGCCAGACGATCTCGCGCCAGCTGCGATTCTGTTTCGCATGGAACGCATCCATACGCGCGAACAAATCATCCATGGAAGCGGGTGCGGAAGCGGCCGGCACCAGCGTAGCAATGGGCTTGCCGTGCTTGGTAATGGTGATGCGCTCGCCGCGTGCGACGCGCTCCAGCAGCTTGGGCAAATGAGTTTTGGCTTCGTAAGCACCGACTTCCATGACACGCTCCTAAACTGGTCTAAACGTAGACTAGTTTAGGCTTGCCAAGCTGCGTTACTCAAGCGCGACGATAAACCTCCGCGCCCGCTTCCCGAAACTCCACCGATTTTTCGGCCATACCTTTTTCGAGCGCGGCTTGTTCATCGGCGCCGATTTTCTCCGCGTAATCGCGCACATCCTGCGTGATCTTCATCGAGCAGAAATGCGGGCCGCACATGGAGCAGAAGTGCGCTAGCTTGGCACCTTCCTGCGGCAGGGTTTCGTCGTGGAATTCCTTGGCTTTTTCGGGATCGAGGCCAAGGTTGAACTGATCCTCCCAGCGGAATTCAAAGCGCGCCTTGCTGAGTGCGTTGTCACGGATTTGTGCGGCGGGATGGCCCTTCGCCAGGTCCGCGGCATGCGCGGCAATCTTGTAGGTGATGATGCCTTCGCGCACGTCGTTCTTGTCCGGCAGGCCGAGATGTTCCTTCGGCGTGACGTAACACAGCATGGCGGTGCCGAACCAGCCGATCATGGCGGCGCCGATGCCGCTGGTGATGTGGTCGTAACCCGGCGCGATGTCGGTGGTGAGCGGGCCGAGCGTGTAGAACGGCGCTTCGTCGCAATCCTTCAACTGCTTGTCCATGTTCTCCTTGATGAGGTGCATCGGCACATGGCCGGGGCCTTCGATCATGGTTTGCACGTCGTGCTTCCAGGCAATTTGGGTGAGCTCGCCGAGCGTTTCGAGTTCGCCGAATTGCGCTTCGTCGTTGGCATCCGCGATGCAGCCAGGGCGCAGGCCATCGCCGAGTGAAAAGCTCACGTCGTAAGCCTTCATGATTTCGCAGATTTCCTCGAAGTGCGTGTAGAGAAAATTTTCCTGATGATGCGCGAGGCACCATTTGGCGAGGATCGATCCGCCGCGCGAGACGATACCGGTGACACGCTTCGCCGTCATCGGAATGTAGGCGAGCCGCACGCCGGCGTGAATGGTGAAGTAATCCACGCCCTGCTCGGCCTGTTCGACGAGCGTATCGCGGAACATTTCCCAGGTGAGTTCTTCGGCGCGGCCGTTGACCTTTTCCAGCGCCTGATAAATCGGCACCGTACCAATCGGCACCGGCGAATTGCGGATGATCCATTCGCGGGTTTCGTGTATGTGCTTGCCGGTGCTGAGGTCCATCACGGTATCGCCGCCCCAGCGTGTGGACCACACCATCTTTTCCACTTCTTCGGCGATGCTCGACGACACCGCCGAATTACCAATGTTAGCGTTGATCTTCACCAGAAAATTGCGGCCGATAATCATCGGCTCCAACTCGGGATGATTGATGTTGGCGGGAATGATGGCGCGGCCGCGCGCGACTTCACTGCGCACGAATTCCGGCGTGATTTCCGCAGGAATCGCAGCGCCGAACGAGTTGCCGCGATGCTGATGCAAATAGCCGGCGGCTTGGTAAGACTCTTGCAGCTCGCGCACGCGGATGTTTTCGCGGATGGTGACGTATTCCATTTCCGGCGTGATGATGCCGCGGCGCGCGTAGTGCATTTGCGAAACATTGGCGCCGGCTTTTGAGCGCAGTGGCTTGCGGATGTGCGCGAAACGCAGATGGCGCGTCTTGTCGTCAGCGGCGCGGATGCGGCCGAAGATCGAGGTCGGACCTTTGAGTTCTTCGGTATCTCCGCGCTCGGCGATCCACGGCGAACGCAGCGGCGCGAGTCCGCGCAGCAGGTCGATCTCGATCGCGGGTTCGGTGTAAGGCCCGCTGGTGTCGTAAACCGTCAGCGGCGGATTTTGGACTTCGCCTTCGGCGTTGTGCAGCTTGGTCGCCGTCTGCGTGATTTCGCGCATCGGCACGCGCAGGTCCGCGCGCGAGCCTTGCACGTAAATCTTGCGGCTGCGCGGAAACGGCTTGCGCACTTCTTCGGAAAGCTCGTCGGCGCGGCGCTGCGTCAACTCTTCATCGAGTTTGCTGCTGATATTTTTCGGGGCGACGCTCATGGCATTTCCTTCGCAAAAAGGCGCAGGAAGCGGCGTGCGCGCGACAACACACTGTCGCGCCAAGACTTCCCTACGCCGGTGTGATTTCGATTCATCCGGCCAGGTTCCAAGGGTATGGTTCTCAGCTTCCGCGCGGCCTTTGTTCGCCGCTGGAAACACCCCTAGCTTGTTGAGATCACACGATAGGCTGTATGCGGGCTTCGGGCAAGCACGCGACTCCAGCGCGAGCGATCAGGCTGATTCCGCAGGCGCATACCAAAGCCCGGCATGCACGCGCGAATCCACCAGCTTGCCTTCGGCGATGCGCGCTTCGAGCCAGCTGCGGATTTCGCTGAGCGGCACCAGATGCACGGTGATGTTCTCGCCTTCAACACCGCCGCCGGCGTGGATGCGCGTCAAGCCCGTGGCACGAAACAGATAGAACTTTTCGGATGCAAAACCGGGCGCGACCGGGCCGGTCAACAGACACTCGGCAAGGGTACCGCGAAAGCCGGTTTCCTCTTCGAGTTCGCGCAGCGCGGCGGCTTCTCCGGCTTCGTTTTCAAAGCCGGATTCGTCGCCGATGATTCCGGCTGGAAGCTCGATTATATTGGCATGCACAGCGGTTCGGTATTGCTCAACCAGCACGATTTCCCGCGCATCGGTGATCGCCAGAATGAAGGCCGCGCCGCGTTCGCGCACCCGCGAAATGTATTCCCATTGGCCTTCGCGCTTCAGTTCGAGCCATTGGCCAGCGTGCAGTATTTCAACGGTCATTGCGGCTTCCTGAAAGATGTGGATTGATGCCGATGATTACACCGCTGCGTTTGCATTGGCGCTGTGATTGTTGACGACGGCACGATCGCAGATGTTCCCGCGCATTCGCCACTATTCGCGTTCATGCCCCGATCGGTTCCACTTGCCAGTTTGTCCGTGCGCCTTGCGCCAGACGCGGCACTAGATAGGCGAGCAGCTCGCGCGCTTGCGTTTCAAAGCCGAACGGCGGGTTGACGATCAACAAGCCGCAGGCGTGCATCCGCACTTTCACGATCGCCTGCGCCTTGCGCGGCGAGAAAATCGCCACGCGCGGGCCGGTGGCGCGCGAGGGCGCGGCGGGTTCGGCATCGCGGTTAGGTGCCTGATTGGCAACGCCCACATCGAGCCGCAGATCGAGCACCGGCTTGCCGGTTTCGCGCGCCACGCGGCGGCGCAATTGATTGGCGACATGCGCGTTCTTGAGCGGATACCAGGCCGCATAAATGCCGCCGGAAAATCGCTGCGCGGCGGTGATGATGAAATCCGCAATCGCATCGAATTCATCGGTGCGCTCGAATGGCGGATCGATCAACACCAAGCCACGCTTTTCGGCGGGCGGCAGCAGGGACGCCGCTTCATAGCCATCGCGCACATGCACGATCGCTCGGCGGCCAATTGTTTGCCGCAGCGCATCCGCCACTTCCGGCACGCGCTCGCATAACAGCAGCCGATCCTGCGGACGCGCCAGCATCGCCGCAAGCGCGGGCGAGCCGGGATAGTGCCCTGTATCAGCGCCGGTATCAGCGCCGCGATCCGCCTGGCGTTCGCCGCCGGCAAAGTCGCGCACAGCGGCGAGATAACGCGCCAGCATTGCCGGTGTTGCCATCGTGGATGCAGCGTCGCTCAACGTGGCTTCGGCGGGATTCATCAGCCGTGCGATGCCGTTGCGCCATTCGGCGGTGGCGGCCGCGTTTTCGCCGCCGAGATCGTAACTTCCAGCACCGGCATGCGTGTCGACAAAACACCAGGCGCTGTCCTTGCGGCTCAAACTTTGGAGCAGACCGCAAAGTGCGGCGTGTTTGAATACATCGGCGAAATTGCCCGCGTGATAACTGTGGCGATAGTGCATTTGCACATTATCGCAGCCGCCCGCATCGCCGTTCGAGCAGCGCGAAAGTACCGTGAGTCAGCACTTCGCCGGCGAACCCGCGGCTTGTAACCTGCGAAACGTGCCACGGCGCTAAGCTAAAGCGGCTGCATCGAAAAAGAAGATTCAAACCAAAAAATATCAGGAGGAGCGTTGATGAACATGCCGAATGCTTCCGCGTCCGCCGGGCAGGCGATCAGCCCCGCGGCTTTGCGCCGCGTGATTTTCGCCTCGTCGCTCGGCACCGTTTTCGAGTGGTACGACTTCTACTTGTACGGCTCGCTGGCGGCGATCATCGCCAAGCAGTTTTTCTCCGGACTCAACGACACCAGCGGCTTCATTTTCGCGCTGCTGGCGTTCGCGGCGGGCTTTGCGGTGCGGCCGTTCGGCGCGCTGGTGTTTGGCCGGCTCGGCGATCGCGTGGGGCGCAAGCATACGTTCCTGATCACCATCGTCATCATGGGCTTGTCGACGTTTCTGGTTGGCGTGCTGCCGAGTTACGCGAGCATCGGCGTGGCCGCACCGATCCTGCTGATCAGCCTGCGTCTGCTGCAAGGTCTGGCGCTTGGTGGTGAATATGGCGGTGCGGCAACGTATGTCGCCGAGCATTCGCGCAACGACAATCGCGGCTTCGCCACCGGCTTCATCCAGGTGACGGCGACCGGCGGCTTGTTCCTGTCGCTGCTGGTGATTCTGGCTTGCCGCCTGAGCCTCGGCGAGGATTTCGACAAGTGGGGTTGGCGCATTCCGTTCCTGGTGTCGTCGCTGCTGCTGGCGACTTCGGTTTACATCCGCCTGCAACTCGCCGAGTCGCCGGTATTCCAGCAGATGAAGGCGGAAGGCAAGACGTCAAAAGCGCCGCTGCGTGAATCCTTCGGTCAATGGAAGAATTTGAAAGTGGTGATTCTCGCGCTGCTCGGCGCCACCGCCGGCGAAGGCGTGGTCTGGTACACGGGCCAGTTTTACGCGCTGTTTTTTCTCGGCCAGACCTTGAAGATCGAGCCGGTGACGGCGAACCTTTTGATGGCCGGCGGCCTGTTGATTGGCACACCATTTTTCGTATTGTTCGGCTGGCTTTCGGATCGCATCGGCCGCAAGCCAGTGATCATGGCCGGTTGTTTGATCGCAGCCGTCACTTACTTTCCGATCTTTCACGCGCTCACGCACTTCGGCAATCCCGCACTCGAAAACGCTGCGCAAACTTCGCCCGTCGTCGTGATCGCAGACCCGGCGCAATGCAGCACGCAGTTCGATCCGGTCGGCAAGAAAGTCTTCACCAGTTCCTGCGATATCGCCAAGAGTTTCTTCGCCAAAAATGGCGTGCCTTACGCGAATGAAGCGGCCGCAGTGGGCGCGGTAGCGCAGGTGAAAATCGGCGACAAGACGATCGCATCCTTTGAAGGTACAGCGCTCGAAAAAGCCGAATTCAAGACGCAGGCGGCGGCGTTCGCAAAGGCGGCCGGCGATGCGATCACTGCGGCGGGATATCCGAAAAAAGCCGATCCGGCCTTGGTCAACAAACCCATGCTGATCGTGCTGCTGGCGTTGCTGGTAATCTATGTGACGATGGTTTACGGCCCGATCGCGGCCTGGCTGGTGGAACTGTTCCCTACGCGGATTCGCTATACCTCGATGAGCCTGCCGTACCACATCGGCAACGGCTGGTTTGGCGGCTTCGTGCCGACGATCGCGTTCGCGCTGGTGGCTTCACACGGCGATATTTATTACGGCCTCTGGTATCCGATTATCGTTGCGGTGATGACGCTAGTGATCGGCACGTTCTTCCTGCGCGAAACCAAGGGCGTTTCCTTATCGGATTGAACGCGGTCGGCTTCAACACCGAGCGGCCCGCGTCCTCGCCGGATGCGGGCCGCTTTTTGGCTGGATCGATTCAGAGTGGGCGAACGCGCAACGAACCCGCGCTAGCGCAATCAAAAGTTCGAGCGGGCTTTCCTGGCCGTTCGGCCGACTCGCCTATGATGGATCAAGATGAGCAGTAGCTAGAGCAATATCGAGAGGAGAAATCTGTGAACAAGCCCGAGAGCCTGCAGGAAAACATTCGATCCAGCTTGACGGAAACGCGGCTGTTTCCGCCACATGCAGATTTCGCCGCCAAGGCGCGGATCGACGCGCGCAAGCTGAGCGAACTGCGCGATGAAGCGGCGGCCGATCATGTCGCGTTCTGGGCGCGGTTGGCGCACGAAGAACTGGACTGGCAGCAGCCGTTCAGCATTGCGCTGGATGATGCGGAGGCACCGAATTACCGCTGGTTCACCGATGGCGCGCTGAATGTTTCGTACAACTGCATCGATCGCCATTTGAAGACGCATGCGGACAAGCTGGCGATCATTTCCGAAGGCGAGCCGGGCGATGTCAGCACCTACACGTTCCAGCAATTGCATGACGAAGTCTGCAAGCTCGCCAACGCACTGAAGGCGCTCGGTGTTGCGAAAGGCGACCGCGTGGTGATCTATCTGCCGATGGCCCCGCAGGCAGTGATCGCCATGCAGGCCTGCGCACGCATTGGCGCGACGCACTCCGTGGTGTTCGGCGGCTTCTCCGCGCAGAGCCTGCGCGACCGCATCGAGGGCGCAAACGCAAAGGCCGTCATCACGGCAGACGGCGGCACGCGCGGCGGCCACGTGGTCGAATTGAAGAAAGCAGTGGATGAAGCGCTCGCCAGCGGCTGCCAATCGGTGGCCAAAGTAGTGGTTTACCGGCGCACCGGCAAGCCGGTGGAATGGACGGCCGGGCGCGATGTCTGGTGGCATGAAATTACCGCAAATACGAGCGCCGAATGCGAGCCGGAATGGGTGAACGCCGAGCATCCGCTGTTCCTGCTGTATACCTCGGGATCGACCGGCAAACCGAAAGGCATCCAGCATTCCAGCGGCGGATACCTGCTCGGTGCGCACATCACCAGCAAGTGGATTTTCGATCTGCACGATTCAGACGTGTTCTGGTGTACGGCGGATGTCGGCTGGGTGACCGGTCATACCTATGTCGCTTATGGACCCTTGAGCAACGGCGCGACCATCGTGATGTACGAAGGCGGCCCGATGACGCCGGACGCCGGACGCTTCTGGAAGATTTGCCAGGATCACGGCGTCACCATTTTCTATACCGCGCCGACGGCGATCCGTGCGCTGGCGAAAATGGGCGAGCAGATTCCGGCACGCTACGATCTTTCCAGACTGCGCCTGCTCGGCAGCGTCGGCGAGCCGATCAATCCGGAAGCCTGGATGTGGTACCACCGCGTCATCGGCCATGAAAAATTGCCGATCGTCGATACCTGGTGGCAAACCGAAACCGGCGCTATTTTGATGAGCCCACTGCCGGGCGCCACCGCAACCAAACCCGGTTCCTGCACGCAGCCGCTGCCCGGCATTTTTGCCGAGATCGTCGATGAAGCCGGCAATATCATCGAAGGCAACGATGCCGGCGGCTATCTGGTCATCACCAAGCCGTGGCCATCGATGCTGCGCACGGTTTATGACGATAACGAGCGCTATCTCAGCACGTACTGGTCGCAGTTCGGCGACCCGCTCGCGGCGCGGCGCGAAAATAAACCGTTTCTGTATGTCGCCGGCGATTCTGCGCACCGCGATAAGGATGGCTATTACTGGATTCTCGGCCGCATGGACGACGTGCTGAAAGTCGCTGGCCACCGGCTTGGCACCGCCGAAGTCGAGAGCGCGCTGGTAGCGCATCCGCGCGTGGCCGAAGCCGCGGTGGTCGGCCGGCCGCACGAGATCAAGGGCGAGGGCATCGTCGCATTCGTCATCTGCAAGGGCGAACGGCCGGTCGACGACGACGCTGTGAAGCTGTCGCGCGAGCTGCGCGAGTTCGTTTCCAAAAGCATGGGGCCGATCGCCAAGCCGGACGAAATTCGCTTCACCGATCAGCTGCCGAAAACGCGCAGCGGCAAGATCATGCGGCGATTGCTGCGCTCCGTCGCCAAGGGCGAAGCGATCACGCAGGATATTTCGACGCTGGAAAATCCGGGGATCGTGGAGCAATTGCTCGGGCGGGCTTGATCGCGCGACGCCTGGCTTGGCAACGAATGCTTGCGCGATTCGCGCGATCGAACTGCATTGCTTGCCCGCGACAAAATCCCAGCTTGCTTAAACTATGTCATTCACGTCGATCAACGAGTTTCGATTCATGAGCCTGTCTTTACGCGATCAATTGATGGCCGCGGGTCTGGTCAAGGAGAAGCTGCCGGAAAAGAGCGGCAAGGAACAGCGCCAGCAGAACAAGGATCGCGCGCGCCAGATTGCCGAACAGAAGGCAGCGGCCGAAAAAGTGCGTGCGGAAAAAGCCGCGCGCGATGCAGAGTTGAATCGCCAGCGCGAGCTCAGCATGGGCCGCAAGGCGCGCATGGTGCAGGTGAAGAACCTGATCGAGCAGCACAAACTGCCGAAAGTCGAAGGTCACGATTACTTCAATTTCATCGACGGCAAAAAAGTCCGTCGCATTCCGGTGGATGCCGGCCTGCGCGCGCGGCTGATCGCTGGCGAACTCGCCATCGCACGCTATGAAGGCCGTTACGATCTGGTGCCGGCAGCCGCCGCAGAACGCATCCGCGAACGCGACGAGCGTTCGGTGGTTGCCTTGAGCACCGCGCCGGAATCAAGCCCCGCGCCGGATGATCCGTACAAGGATTTCGTCGTGCCGGATGATTTGAAGTGGTAGCTCTGCAGGATGTGAATCGGCGGGGATAAAAGCCGTGATAAGTTTGGACGCTAGAATATCGCTTCGACCTGATCCTCAGCACGACCCTTGAGCAACATCCTGTGGCTGGCGTCGTATCCCAAATCAGGCAACACCTGGATTCGTGCGTTTCTGGCCAATCTGATCGCCAACCGTGATCAGCCGGTGCCGCTTAACGAGCTGTCGCGCTATTGTGATGACGAGTCGCTGCCCGAACGCTACAGCAAGCTCGGTGGCCGCTCGCACCAGCTGATGAGTGTCGCGGAACTCTGCGCGTTGCGCACGGGAGTTCACGCCGAGATCGCACGCGCCGCACCTGGCACCCGTTTTGTAAAAACGCACAATCGATCGGGCAGCTTCGACGGTCATCCGCTGCACAACGCTTCGGTATCGGTCGGTGCGGTTTATGTGGTCCGCAACCCGCTGGATGTGGCAATCAGCATGAGCCACCATTTCAGCCTCTCGCTGGACGAGGCGATCGAACGGCTTGCCGCCGAACAACTTGCAACCGCCACCGATGCGCTTTTTGTCAGCCAGATTCTCGGTTCCTGGTCGCAGCATGTTGCCAGCTGGGCGGACCACGTCAACGAGCGCATTGTCGTTTTGCGCTACGAAGATCTGCTGTTGAAGCCGGGCAAATCATTCATGAAAGTCGCGCGCCTGGTTGGTCTCGACAAGGATGCGGCGAGAATAGACCGCGCGATCCGGCATTCGAGCTTCGGCAGTCTGGCGAGCATCGAAACACGCGATGGATTCGTCGAAGCGGCGGCCAAGGATCGGCGTTTTTTTCGGGTCGGCCGGGCGAATCAATGGCGCGGGGTATTGAGTAGTGCGCAGATAGAACGCATCGTCAAGGATCATCGCCAGCAAATGGCACGGTTCCGCTACCTGCCGGGCGGTCGATGAGGCTAGTAGAACGATAAGCGCTATCTGCGCTAAATTTTTTTCCGCGCCATCTGCGCTTTCAGATCGGCGAAAGGGTTACCAGTGGCGACTGCATTTTCGCTGCGGCCGCCATCGCTTCCCGAGCGCGCATCGAGCTGGCGCGAATGTTCGTTGTCGTGACAATAGACGCAGAGCAGTTCCCAGTTGCTGCCATCGGCCGGGTTGTAATCGTGGTCGTGGTTGCGGTGATGCACGGTTAATTCCTGAAGGTTGGCGCGCGTGAATTCGCGCATGCAACGGCCGCAAATCCAGGGGTACATTTTCAAGGCCTGCTCTCGATAGCCGAGGCTGCGCTGGTCGGCCTTGCGGCGTGTATCAGCGACGATGCGGTCCAGCCTGGACCGGGAATTGGAATCGGAAGGGTCCAGCGGCGGCTTGTTCATGCGGCTGATCTCGAATGTGTGCCCTGACGATAGCGCAATTACCGCGCTCGACTTGCTTCCTGGGCTTCGATTCGGACGATACCGCGAGACTTGCGGGCGATATTCCCGGCCGCGTTGAATTCGACGCAAGCGCTCGCGTAGCCGGCACTGTCCACCGATAATAGACCGCTTGAAAAGCCGCCCGTCCCCTCATTCAGGAACACTGCTAATGCCGCATCCTCTGCCCGCGCTGATTACCCTGCTGACCGTGCTGCTGCAACTCGGCGTGATGTTCAATGTCGGCCGCACTCGCGGTAAATACAAGATTGCGCCTCCGGCTACCAGCGGCCATCCGGTTGTGGAGCGCGCGCTGCGCATCCAGATGAACACGGTTGAAAGCACGCTGATGTTTCTGCCCGCGCTGTGGGTGTTCGCAATTTACCGCGGCGATACCTGGGCTGGCATTCTGGGTGCCGCCTGGCTGGTTGGCCGCGTGGCATATGCGATCGGTTATCAGATCGCGCCAGCCAAGCGCAGCGCTGGATTCCTGATCGGCTTTCTCGCCATCGTCGGGCTGACGCTCGGCGGATTGATCAGCGTCGTGCGCGCGCTGTTTTTTTAACGGGCCGCCCAGCGGCGAGCGAATCGCAGGCCAAAAAAAACCGCAGCGGAAGCTGCGGTTTTTTGTACGTCAGTTGTCTCGAATTACAGCGGGCGAATCTGAGTCGCCTGCATGCCCTTCGGGCCGCGCGCGGCTTTGTATTCAACGCGCTGTCCTTCCGTCAGGCTCTTGAAGCCCGTGCCGCCCTGGATTTCCTTGAAATGCGCGAAGAGATCTTCGCCGCCGTCGGAAGGGGTGATGAAGCCAAAGCCCTTCGCGTCGTTGAACCACTTCACGGTGCCAGTCGATGTATCAGCCATTTACTACTCTCCTTACAAAATTACAGTTGAATGCAGGCGCAAATGCCTTGCGTGTTGCAAGCGATCAAGAAGGTAGCCGCTGAATGACGTGACGCCGCTTTGACACGGGTGGAACGAAACCAAGGAAACGTGCTTGAAACGTATGCGGGACGTACTCTATGCCCTTTTTTCGTCGCCGTCGAATCCTGTGAGGGCACGCAACCGATTGCTGCGATGCAAAAACCGCTGTGCAGCGAAGATCAAACGCCGATAACGGACGCAAACAGTGCGAGCTTTGTGCATCCTCCAGCGCGCAAGGGTTACGATTCTGCAACTCGACTTGAAGCGGATTCGGAAGCCGGCAACATGGCGGAAATCATCAACCTGAACAAGGCGCGCAAACGCAAAACACGCGTAGATGCCGAACAGAAGGCTGCGGAAAACCGGCTGCGTTTCGGGCGCACCAAAGCGCAACGAAATCGGGAAGCGGCGGAAGATGAAATCGCGCAGCGGCGGCTGGATCAGTCACGGCGCGAATCTGAGTCGAAGCCTGAACCTGAAGCTTGATGTGCCACTGAACGCTTTGGATTTCTACCGCACTTCGCGCCCGTCAGCGAATTCAATCAAGAAACACTTTCAGCGCTATAGCGCGCCAGCAAGCCGCTATTCACGGCGTGGTGATACACGCGGCTGAAAAACCAGCCGGACAAGGCGACCTCGAAGATAGCGAGCGCGATGCCGATCGCCAGATCGGACCACGCCACCGCCTGCCCGGCGACGATCGCGCGCATGCCGGTGAACACATACGATGGCGGCAGTAGATGGCCGACCCATTGCATCCACATAGGTAACGTCGAGAGCGGATAAAACACGCCGGCAAACGGCGACAGCAGCGCCGGCAGCGGCCATACCAGCCATTCGGACGCCGGCCCGAAGCGCAGCACGATGCCGCTGGCGACAATGCCGAGCGCAATGCCGAACAGGAAGAGCACCAGCAGGAATGGCAGCAACAGCAGGCCATACGCCAGGAACGACAGCCCGAAAATACTCGACGCCAGCACCAGCATAATCAGCAATCCAATGCTGCTGGTCATCACGCTGATGATCACCAGCCCGCTGACGTATTCCGAAATCGATAGCGGTGTTGCAAACACATTGAGGAAATTGCGCGACCACAAATCCTCGAAGAATGCCGTCGTCACGCCCTGCATCACGCGCGTAAAGAAATCCCATAGCAGCACGGCGCCGAGCAGGCTGGGGACGAAATCCATGCCCGCATGACTCACCTGATTGAGCCAGCGCGTGATGAACCCCCACAGCACGATATCGATCGCAATCCAGGCGAACGTCGGCAGCACGCGCGTCGGGCTGCCGCGCATCAGGTACAGCTGGCGCAGCACGATGCCGCTGATCCGGCGCGGACTCATGCGTGCTCCGCAGGCTGGCGCAGCGGTTCGCGCGCGAGGCGGATGAACAATTCGTCGAGCGTGGCCACGCCGTGTTCTTCCGGCAAGGTTTTCGGATCGCCCTGCAACAGGATTTTTCCGCGATGCAGGAATAGCACGCGATGACACACCTCCTGCACTTCGTACATGTTGTGCGAAGTCCACAAAATGCCGCCGCTGCCTTCGGAAGCAATGCGCCGGATCATGCCGCGCACGTCCTGCGCCGTGGCGGGATCGAGCGACGCGGTGGGTTCGTCCAGCAACAGCAATTGCGGCTGGTTCAGCACCGCTTTCGCCAGCGTCACGCGCGTCTGTTCGCCGGAGGAAAGCAGGCCGCACTTGGTGTCGCGGAAACGGCGCAGATCGAACTGTTCAAGTAGGACTTCAATGCGCTCGCGCAGGCCGCGTACGTCGTAGATCAAGCCGAAATAATGCAGGTTTTGCGCGACCGTAAGATTGCCCGGCAGCGGCGCGTAAACCGCGGCGAAGTTGGTCGAAGCCAGCGCACGACGGCGCTGCCGCGCGACATCGAAATTCTCGATCTGGATGCTGCCGGCAGTCGGCTTCAGCACGCCGAGAATCATGTTGATCGTGGTCGTCTTGCCCGCACCATTGGGGCCGAGCAGACCGACGATTTCATGCGGCCGCACATCGAACGAAATGTTGTCGACTGCCAGTCGATCCCGATATTGCTTGCATAACTTTTCGACAACCAGCACGCGGCGCGAAATGTTGCTGTCGGGCGTTTCGATCATCGCAACATCATACGATCAAGACCGCTGCGATTCCGGGTTCAGCAACATTCACAGCTTCATCAATGCGGAATAGCGGCGAATATCGTGTACGAAACTCGGGGGTGAAGCGTCGCCGCGATCGACTATTGATCCGACCACAAGGCCAGCTTGTTACCGTTCGGGTCGGTGAATTCAAATCGCCTGCCGCCGGGAAACTCGAAAGCCTCACGAGTGACTGAGCCACCGGCCTTCACGACTTTTTCGGCCATCGCGTGAAGGTTTTCCGCGTAGATCACGATCAGCACGCCGCGGCCTTCGCGCGCCGGTTCGGCCGATCGCCAGAAGCCGCCCTTGAGACGGCCGTCGTCGAAGCTGGCGTAATCCGAACCGTAGTCGGTAAATTTCCAGCCGAACACCTCTGCATAGAAGCGTTTGCTGGCCTCGATATCGGTCGCGGGAAATTCCACATAGTCGATTCGGCATTCGTGCTCACTCATGGGCCTGGCTCGGTGTTGACGATGTTCAAGAGACCCTGCCGAAGCTCGCGCGTGCGGAGGCGGCGGAAATAAATCGGCCTGCGATCAGCCGCCGCTGGCAGCCGGATCGTCGTTATCAGTATTCGGTGCGCCGGCGTTGTCGTCCACATTGTTGCCGGCGGGTTCCGGCTCTTCCACCGGTGCGCCGTAGCCCATCTGTCCCAAAATCCAGTTCACGCGCGACTGCACATACGGGCCGGGTGTGCGCACGCTCCAGTGACGCGGATTCGGCAATACCGCGGCCAAACGCGCGGCTTCCTGCGGGCTGAGATTGACCGCCGATTTGCCGAAATAAGCTCGCGATGCGGCTTCAACGCCATAAATTCCGGGCCCGAATTCGACGATGTTCAAATACATTTCCAGAATGCGCGGCTTGTTCCAGAGGTGCTCGATCAATACCGTCAACAGCGCTTCCACGCCCTTGCGGAAATAGCCGCCGCCAGGCCACAGGAAAAGATTTTTCGCGGTCTGCTGGCTGATGGTGGAAGCGCCGCGCGGATGGACGCGGCCCTTTTTCGATTTCTGGTTTTCCTCGTAAGCTTTCTGGATCGCCTCGACATCGAAGCCATCGTGAGTCCAGAATTTCTGATCTTCGGATGCGACCACCGCTCGCCGCGCGACCTCCGCGATACCCGACGCCGGCACCCAGCGATTCTGCACCGGCTGCGTCGGGCTTTGCAGCATGTAAGCCGTGGTCGGCGGCGGCAGCCAACGCAGCAGCACGAGCACCGACAGCAGCAGCGCAAGCACGCCGAAGATCACACCGAACAGCCATCGCAACATCGAAAATCTCCAGCGCCCGACCGGCCCACCGAGCAGTCATGAATCTTAAGCGTAAAACGGCCAGCGCACGGTGCGGATAATGGCGCGCACTATGTCGACTTCCCGAATCGGGCTTTCGACGACCGCGCCGAAACTTGTGAACCTATGAATGTCACGCTGTTGAACGAACTGCGCAAACAAGCGCTGGAGCAACTGCTCGCCGGCTTCGATCTGCTCGTGCATTGGCTACCTGCGAACGCGCCGATTCCCGGCAGTTATTGGGGCGAACCGGAAGCCGGACTGGTCGGCAATACGCTATACGTGCGCAACGACACGCCGGTACATTCGGCGCTGCACGAGGCTTGTCATTATCTGTTGATGGACAACGCACGGCGGCTAGCGCTGAGCCGCGATGCCGGCGGCAGCGACACCGAAGAGAACGCCGTCTGCTATCTGCAATGCCTGCTCGCGGACCGCTTGGCCGGTTATTCGCGCATGCAAATGTTTGCCGACATGGATGCCTGGGGCTATCACTTCATCCTCGGCAGCGCAGCGGCCTGGTTCGCCCGCGATAGCGACGATGCGCAAGCCTGGCTGCGGCAGCAACGGGCGCTGAACGCCAAACTCAAGGCGCTGCCCGATCTTGCTTTATGATCGGGCCTGAAGCGACACCGCGGGCTGGTAATCGTAACCCAGGCCGCAGTAAAAAAATCTGACCACACGCAAGGAGTTTCCATGCATCTCATCGGCACCTTAATCATCGGCTTCATCGCTGGCCTGCTCGCCCGTTTCCTGCATCCGGGCGATGACAAGATGGGCATTATCCTGACCACGGTGCTCGGTATCGCCGGCGCCTTCGCCGCCACTTTCGGCGGACAAGCGCTGGGGCTTTACGCACCGGGACAGGCGGCCGGTTTTATCGGCGCGGTGATTGGCGCCATTGTGCTGCTGGTGGTGGTGGGTGTGATCCGGCGGCTGTCGCGCTAGCCGTTATCGCGCGGCGGGTGAGGCATCCATGGCGTCCGGCAGCAACCATCACGGGCATTCAGTCTGGATTAAGCCGCGGCGCTTAAACTCAATTCAGTTCTTCGCGTCCCCCAACGGATCTCCCGACCGTTAGCGAAGAAACTGCCGGCCTCGCAACGAGGCTGGTGAGCCATCCGGTTTCCCCTGGCCGGATGGCTTTTTTATGCGCGTCGATAGTTCGGCCGATCACTCGGTCCACTCACTCGATCAATTGCGCCGTCCAATGTTTGGGCTTGGCCTGCGCCTGATTGGCCACCGCTTCCGCCGCACGTTTTGCCGCGTCGGGATCGCCCAGATAGCGGTAGGACTGCACTTTCAGATTCTCATCCAGCTCGAATTGCAGCGGAATTCCGGTGGGAATATTCAGCTCGACGATTTTGTCTTCCGGAACGTGATTCAGATATTTGTACAGCGCGCGCAGCGAATTGCCATGCGCGGTGACCAGCACGGTTTGCCCGGCTTTCAATTGCGGCGCGATGGCGTCGTGCCAGTACGGCAGCACGCGATCGAGCGTGCTTGCGAGCGATTCGGTGGCTGGCAAGGCGGCGGCATCGAGCTTGGCGTAGCGCGGATCGTTGCGCGGATGGCCGGGGTCGGATTCGGCCATTGGCGGCGGCGGAATGTCATAGCTGCGTCGCCAGATTTTTACCTGCTCCTCGCCGTGCTTGGCGGTGGTTTCGGCTTTGTCCAGACCCTGCAGTGCGCCGTAGTGACGCTCGTTCAAGCGCCAGCTTTTATGTACCGGCAGCCACAAGGCATCCATCTGGTCGAGCGCGGTGTATAGCGTGCGGATCGCGCGCTTGAGCACTGAAGTATGCGCGATGTCGAATTTCAGACCTTCGGCTTTCATCAACTCGCCCGCGGCTTTGGCTTCGGCGCGACCGGTGTCGGTAAGGTCCACATCGACCCAGCCCGTAAAACGATTTTCCAGATTCCACTGGCTCTGGCCATGTCGCAGCAGGACCAAAGTTCGGGCTTTGGACGTTCGGGTTTTGTTTGCAGTCATTTCGACAGATTCTCTGGTTTGATTGCTGAATTTGGTTTCTGAATTCGATGTCCGGGTTTGGCTTGCGGAATTCGCTGCGGAAATTATTTCGCGGAATCACGCCGCCGGACATTGATAGCCTCAACTCGCCTGATGATGATTCTTCAAGCGCACATAATGTTCCGCCGAGTACTGGAAGAACGCGCGTTCAGCGGCGCTCAGCGGCCGCGCTTGCACCGCTGGCGAACCGCGATACAGGAAGCCGGACAGCAGATGCTTGCCGGGCGCCACCACGCTGCCGGCGGCCAGCAAAACTTCATCCTCGATCACGGCGCGATCGAGCACGGTGGCATGCATGCCGATCAATACGCGATTACCGATGGTGCAAGCATGCAGCATGGCGAGATGCCCGACGGTAACCTCCTCGCCGATCACCAGCGGCACACCGCCTTTCGAATACGGGCCATCGTGGGTGACATGCAGCACCGCGCCATCCTGGATATTGCTGCGCGCGCCGATGGTAATGGTGTTGACGTCGCCGCGCGCCACCGACATCGGCCACATCGAAGCATCCGCACCGAGCGTGACATCGCCGATCAGCGCGGCTTGCTCGTCGACATACGCACCGGCGCCGAGCGTCGGCGCAATGCCGCGATAGGTTCGGATCATCGCAAGCTTAGCGTAGCTATTTAGGAACGCTGGTCTGGATACCGGGTACGCTGGTTTGAATACCCGGAACACTGGTTTGAATACCGAAGTTGTTCGCCCTCGGCGCGCCACTGGTGTAGCGCTGCACGAAGCCGACGATGTAAGTCATCACATCGGATTCACGCTGTAATCGCGTCGCCAGCGCCGCCAGGATTCTCTCGTGGCTCATCTTCGGATAAATCACTTTTTCGACGGTGCCATTGTTGCGCTTGATCCGATCGTAAAGATTATTGGTGTTCTTGACCTCGACGATCTTGTCGTCGTCACCGGCCAGCAGCAGCATCGGCGCATTGCTGCCGTCGGCAAACAGAATCGGCTGGGTCGCTTCAAAACTTTCCGGCGGCCCAAACAGGTCGCGCAAATCCGGATCAGTGATCGGCAGGAAATCGTAAGGCCCGGCGAGGCCGATCATGCCACGCAGCCAGCTGCGATCGCCGCCGGCCTGCTTCAGGTATTCCGGGTTCAACGCGAGCATGGCAGCGATATATGCGCCGGCATCGTGCCCGAGCACGACGATCTTGGCGGGATCGCCGCCGTAATAATGCGCGTTGGCATGAATCCAGACCACTGCCTTGGCGCAATCGCTGATGAAATCCGGAAACTTCACCTGCGGATACGTGCGGTAATTCGGCACAACGGCGATGTAGCCTTTCGCGCTGAGCGCCTCCCCGACAAAGCGATACTGCTCTTTCGGCAACGTATTTTCCTGCTCCCAGCGGCCGCCGGGAATGAACACAACAACCGGCGCATTTTGCGCATTCAGCGGCGTGTAAACATCCAGCTTGTCGCCGTGCGTGTCGTAAACAATATTGCTCGCTAGCTTGTAGTCACCATCCGGCGCGAACGAATTCAGCGCGCCGGTGCTCGAACAGCCGCCGACAAGTGCGGCTGCGCCCATCACTCCGCCAATCAACAAAGGAAGAATACGCACTGAAACTCCTGAAAACGACCCGACAGAATTCGACAATGATGCGCGCAGACGCGGCGCGGTCAAGCCCCAAGTTTACCTGCCCGTTTAACGGCCAGTTGAATTCCCACTTAGATTGCCAGCCAGATTGCCAGTTAGATGAGAGCCGCTAAAAACGGCATCGACCGAATGCAGACTCGACCTGCGGCGCGGCATGCGTGCTTGCTGGCGGCGAGGAATAAATCTGCGGCATCCCTTGGAATAGCCCTTGAACACCGCGCACAAAGCACTACGCTGGAAAGATTGATCGAATCACGGAAAAGAAAACCATGAATAATCCTCTGCTCGCCGCCGCTACGCCGGGCGCCCTGCCCGCTTTCGACCGCATCGAACCGCAACATGCCGAGCCGGCCTTGCTGGCAGTAATCAACGAAAACAAGGCGCAGCTGGAACAGCTGCTCGCCGGCGATGCCGCCCGACTAAACTGGGAAGGCTTGGTCGAGCCGCTGGAAGACATGGGCGAGCGCCTCGGCCGCGCCTGGGGTCCGGTGCAGCATTTATTCGGCGTTAAGGCGACTGCGGACTGGCGCAAGGCTTATAACATCTGCCTGCCGAAGCTGACCGAGTACAGCCTCGAAATGTCGCAGCACGAAGGCCTGTTCCAGGCTTATGAGCGCGTCTCGAAAAGTGCGGGTTATGCGGATTTTTCGCCGTCGCGCAAGAAAGTCATCATCGATGCGCTGCGCGATTTCAAGCTCGCCGGCATCGCCTTGCCGCCGCCGGAAAAAGCGCGCTACAAAAGAGTGGCGCTCAAACTTTCCGAGTTGCAGGCCAGGTTTGAAGAAAATCTGATGGATTCGGTGCAGGCTTTCAGCAAGCATGTCACCGATGAAAGTCTGCTGGCTGGCATGACCGAAGAAGGCAAGGCGCAAGCCGCCGAAAAAGCCCGCGCCAAAAATCTCGAAGGCTGGCTGTTGACGCTGGATTTCCCGAGCTACGACGCGGTCATCAGCTACGCCGATAATCGTGAGCTGCGCTTCGAGTTGTATCAGGCCTATGCCACGCGCGCGTCCGATCAAGGCCCGCTCGCCGGGCAGCACGATAACTCGCAGCTGGCCGATGAAATTCTCGCGCTGCGCGACGAACAAGCGAAGCTGCTCGGCTTCAACAACTTTGCCGAATTGTCGCTGGCGACGAAGATGGCGGAGTCGCCGGCGGAAGTTGAAAATTTCCTGCTCGACCTCGCAGCGAAAGCGAAGCCGCATGCAGAGGCCGAACTTTCGGAATTGAAATCGTATGCAAAAAAACGCGATGGCCTCGAAGATTTCCAGCCTTGGGACAGCGCTTATTACACCGAGAAGTTGAAGGAAGAAAAACTCGGCTTTTCGGAAGAGGAAGTGCGGCCTTACTTTCCGGCGCCACAAGTCATCCAGGGCATGTTCGCGCTGGTCGAGCGCATTTATGGCGTATCGATCGAAAAAATCGACGGCATCGCCACCTGGCATCCGGATGTCACCACCTATGCGCTGAAGGAAAAAGATGGTGCCGAAATCGGCCTGTTTTATCTCGACCCCTACGCGCGGCAGGACAAGCGCGGCGGCGCGTGGATGGACGAATGCCTCGGCCGTCGCCGCACCGCTTCGGGCTTGCAGCGGCCGGTGGCTTATCTCACCTGCAATTTCACGCCACCGCTGGCCGGTAAGGTGGCGCTGCTGACGCACGACGAAGTGGTCACGCTGTTCCACGAATTCGGCCACGGCCTGCATCATCTGCTGACGCGAGTCGACGAAGCCGCAATCTCCGGTATTCGCGGCGTGGCCTGGGATGCGGTGGAGTTGCCGAGCCAGTTCATGGAGAACTGGTGTTACAACCGCGAAACGCTGCGCGGCTTTGCGCGGCACTGGAAAACCGGCGAGCGGATTCCAGACCAATTACTGCAAAAATTGCAGAAAAGCCGAACCTTCATGGCCGGCCTCGGCACACTGCGGCAGATCGAATTTTCGCTGTTCGATTTGCGTCTGCACCGCGACTTCGACGCCGCCAAAGTTGGACGTGTGCTGGCCACGCTCGAACAGGTGCGGCGCGAAGTGAGCATCTTCGCGCCGCCGGCTTGGAACCGCATGCCGAACAGCTTCACCCATGTTTTTGCGGGTGGTTATGCGGCCGGTTATTACAGCTACAAATGGGCAGAAGTCTTGTCCGCAGATGCCTTCGCAGCGTTCGAGGAAAGTGCCTTCGATCGCGAAACCGGTTATCGCTTCCGCGACACCGTGCTCGCCAATGGCGGCGCCCGCGAAGCAATGGATCTGTTCGTCGAATTTCGCGGTAGAAAGCCTTCGATCGAACCGCTGCTGAAGCAATCCGGGCTGGCTTGATCGCTCAATTTGAATGCGCTGAACTGGCTTGAAAGCGATCGATTTTGGCTTCGTCGCGGACGATCAATGCGGTGCGTCAGGCAGCGTGCAATCCAGGCAGCTGATGCGGTTTTGCGGAGCCGCCGTCAGCGGCGAATGTGCGCTGAAATAGGCCAAGGCCGCTTCGAGATCATGGCCAGACTCGCGGCGATTTTCGCCGCGCTTCAACACGCGAAAACCATCGCCGCCTTCGGCCAGAAATTCGTTGACGACGATGCGGTAACTTCGATCGTCGACCAGCGTTTCGCCATTCAGCTTTACGCTCGAGTCCACCAGTTTCCGGTTGGACCACGCATAGCTGAATCCGCGCGAAATTTGTAGCGGACGAAACTGCGGAAAGCCGCGCTGCTGACGCAACAGTGCCTTGATCTGCGCGCCGTTCAGATTCATCGTCACCAGCGTATTGCCGAATGGCAGCGATGCGAAAACCTGCGCGTAAGTGATCGCGCCGTCTTCACGCTGCGGCCGCAAATCCTGCCGCAGGCCGCCGCTGTTGGTGAACGCGATCAGCGCGCCATCTGCGCTCGCCGCATCCAGCATGCTGTCAGCGACGATATCGCCCAGAGCGGATTCTCCCGCGGCATTCGGCGTGCGCGACAAGGCTGCGCTCAAGTGACCGACGACGCGCTGGCCCAGCGGCGCTGAAATCTTTTCGTAGCGGTTCAGTAATCGCTGGATCGAATCACTCGCATCATCAATTGATGAGATCGAATCGCCAGTCGATTCATTCGCAGCGTTCTGGGCTTGGATCACCGGAAAATTATTCGCATCGAAGTCGCGCAATACACCGCTATTGCGGTCGAAATGCAGATCGATCGCCGTCAACAAACGCCCATAAGAACCAGCGCTGGTGATGAGCCGATCGCCGCGACGGCAGAGGTAGGCCTGATGTGTGTGGCCGCTGACAATGATGCGAATGGCCGGATCGAGCGCGTCGACAATCGGCAAAATCGCGCCGCTGAAATCCGGGCAGGCATGATCGTTGAAACTACCCGAAGTGCTGCCGCCTTGATGAATCAACAGCACGATGGCATCCACACCCTGCGCCTGCAACTGCGGTACCAGCGCATTGGCGCTGGCGGCTTCGCCACGGAAATCCAGGCCCGTAACGCCACTCGGCAGCACCATCGACGCGGTGCCTTTCAACACCAGCCCGATGAAGCCGATCCGCAGGCTGCGCGCGCCTGGCACCGCAAACGTCTTGATCTCGTACGGCGCGAACAGCGGCTTGCCGGTAGCGGCATCGAATACATTCGCGGCGAGATAGTGGAATTTCGCGCCGCTGAAATCGCCACCGATGCACGTGTCGCCGCCGCGTATACCATCCGCGCGGCAACCGCCGTTCTGCAAGCGCAGCAACTCTTCGCGGCCGTGATCGAACTCGTGATTGCCGACCGAACTGAGGCTCAGGCCGATCGCGTTCATCAACTCGATGGTCGGTTCATCGTGAAACAAGGCGGAATCGAACGGGCCCGCACCCACCAGATCGCCCGCCGCGACCACGGCATTCAGCGGATGCCCCGTTTGCAGACGATGCACCTGCGCTACGAAATTTTCCGCACCGCCAGCGGCGAGCGTTACCGCTCTTGAGGCATCCTGCGGGTCCGGCGATAGCAAACCTTCTTCCGGCGCGGTGATGTAGCCGTGAAAGTCGTTGAACGCAATCAGACGCACGTCGATCGTCTTGGCTGGCGCCGTGTTGCGCCTCGTCTCATCCGCAGACTGCGACGCACAAGACAACACTAGGCATGCGAGCAGGTTTTCGACAAGCAACAGGGCGATCGATCGCTTGATCATGGATTTTTCCGCAGTTAAATTCGATGGCGGATTTTGCGGCAAGTCGGCAATTTGCGCTTCGCGGCCAATCATTTTTCTGCGTGGCCGACCGACAATCGAAACCCATCAGGCAGATGATATGGTAGCCTACTAATCAAGAAAAACTCTGCCATCAAGCAGCGAATGAAATTGGAGGAATCATGGGTTTGTTCAAATCGCTGTTTGCGCCCAAAGAAGCGAAATTCGTGGAAGTGGCACCGTTCGGCGCGCGCTACGAAGTGCCCAGCGGCCAGACCATGCTCGAAGCCGCGCTGGCCAATGGCATTCCGTTTCCGCACAACTGCACGGTCGGCACCTGCGGCTCGTGCAAGTGCAAGCTCAAGGCCGGCCGCGTCAGCGCGCTGAGCGATTTCGGCTACACACTTTCGCAGCAGGAAATCGCGGCCGGGTTCATCCTCGCGTGCCAGGCAATTCCCAAGGATCCGCTGACCCAGGTCGAAGTCGAAATCCAGGCGCTCGATGCGCCGCCGCCGGAGAAATTCACCGGCAAACTGGTCGATACCCAAACGCTGACGCACGATATCGTGCGCATCACCGTCGAGCTGGATCGCCCGATCAAATTTATCGCGGGGCAATACGCGAATCTCAAGTCGCCGAATATCAACCGTGCGCGCAATTATTCGTTTGCGGACGCACCTGATCGTGAGGGGCTCGCTTCGGTGAATTTCTTCATCCGCAAAGTGCCTGGCGGTGCGTTTACCGAGGAATTATTCGCCGGTCGGCTGAAGGATATCGCGCTCGATGTGGAAGGTCCGCACGGCGCATTTCATTTGCATGCCGGCACAGCACCGATGATCTGCATCGCCGGCGGCAGCGGGCTGGCGCCGCTATTGAGTCTGCTCGAAGCGGGCCGTCAGGATCGTGTGAAACGCCCCTGCGCATTCCTGTTTGGCGCGCGCACGCAAGCCGATCTTTATGCGCTCGAACAGATTCAGGCGATTGCTTCTTCGTGGGCAGACAAGTTCGTGTTGATGCCGGTGCTGTCGCACGAGCCGGCGGATAGCGCGTGGACCGGCGCGCGCGGTCTGGTCACGCAGTTCATTACCGACGCGATGCCGGGAATCGACTGGAGCAATGCCGAAGGTTATATGTGCGGGCCGCCGGGAATGATCGACGCCGGCATTGCATCGATGACCGAAACCGGCATGCGGCTCGACAAGATTTTCTACGACAAATTCACCGACGAAAGCCACATCTCGAAAATGCCGTGAAGGGTTGGAAAGCGTTCGGAAGGTTTCGCCCTTGCTGAACATGCCTTGTTGCATCCGGGCAAAAAATCCAGCCAGACCTCTTATCCAACCCGAGACGCGATCTCTTTCGCAATCTGCTCGCGCACGGCGCGCTTGAGCACTTTGCCGGTTGCGGTCATCGGTAAAGTGTCGACGAAGATCACGGTTTTCGGAACCTTGTAGCCAGCGATCAAGCTGCGGCAATGCGCAATGATTTCTTCGGCGGTGAGTTGCGCGCCATCGGCTGTGATCACCACCGCAGTGACCTTCTCGCCCCAGCGTTCGTCCGGCGTTCCAATCACGGTCGAGAGCCGCACGGAAGGATGTTTTTGCAGCGCTTGCTCGACCTCGCCCGAGTAAACATTTTCGCCGCCGGTGACGATCATGTCCTTGATGCGATCAACGATATATAAAAGTCCTTCCGTGTCGCGGAAGCCGGCGTCGCCGGTTCGATACCAGCCGTCCTGAAAAACGGCCGCGGTCGCTTCCGGCTGATTCCAGTAGCCACCGAACAGCGAAGGCGCGCGCACCCAGAATTCGCCGGTTGCGCCATCCGGCAATTCTTGGCCATCGGCGTCGACGATCTTGATTTCGATCAGCGGCAACGGTGTGCCGCAGGAGCGCAAGCGCGCTTCGTTGTTGAGGTCGTGCTGTTCCGGCCGCAGCAGCGTCAGTGCGCCGGATGATTCGGTGGCACCGTAAAACTGCATGAAGCGGCATTTCATCTGCATGATCGCGCGCTGCAACAACCGCGAGCTGATCGGCGAACCGGCGTACATGACCAGTCGCAGCGACGAAAAATCGGTCGTCGCCGCATCGGGATGATCGAGCAGCATCTGGATCGCAGTGGGCACCAAGGCGCAGATCGTCGGGCGATCGCGCTCGATCAGTTTCAAGGTGCGTCCCGGGTCCAGCGCCGGCAGAATCGAAACGGGCGAACCATTGTAAAGCGCCTGCACCGAAAGGCCGGTGCCGACCAGATGAAACGCCGGCATCACCATCAACATCACGTCGTCGGGCTGCCATTGCAGCGCTGGCTCCAGATGCTCGCAAAGCCGCATGTGGCCGAAGCCGCGATGCGTGAGCTGCACACCCTTGGGTTTGCCGGTAGTGCCGGAGGTGTAGATCAAAACCGCGGTATCTTCTGGCGCAGTTTCGATAAACGGATCAGCGGCCGCATTCGCGCCGAGCCAGGTTTCCAATTCATTCGGAACCTTGGTTGTAGAATCGAACTGGATAGCCCGGAACGGATGCTCGCAGCGCTGCTGCAGACTTTTTGCGGTCTCCGCAAATTCCTTATCGACCAACACGATCGGACACTGCGCATCGTTGATGACCAGAGCGAGCTCGGCCTCCGACAAACGCCAGTTGAGCGGCGCGACGGCACAGCCTGCCTTGGCTGCGCCGAACAGCGCTTCAAAGTAGCGCGCCGAGTTTTTGCCGATGAAGCCGATATGCGAGCGCCGCGGAATACCGGCGGCAACCAGTGCCGCCGCAATACGGCTGCTGGTTTGATCCAGTTCACGAAACGTGCGCGCGCCAACGCCATCGATCAGCGCGGTTTTTTCCGGTAGCTTGCGCGCGTAATAACGCGGAATATCGGCCAGCGACTTTATTTCAGCGTGCAGCCACACAGCGTTCCTCCTGCGCAGTTTCAATTCACGCCTGCGCTTTTTTATGGGCTACCTTTCCCTCGAAAATCGAGTCGTCATTTCTTCGAGGAAGTTCTTGATCACTTGGCTTACTTCAAGAAGCTTCGGCAATACTGCGAATATTCAAGCCACTGCTTGACCCAAGGTTTTTCCCGCCGCCACGCTTGAATCACTTTTCGTCGCAGAGCCGACGCGCTCGGAACTGCGCGACGCGCTGAATAACGAGCGGCCAATGATGTGCTTCATGATTTCGATCGAGCCGCCAGCGATCTTGACGATACGTGCATCAGCGAACGCGCGCGAAATCGGATATTCCCACATATAGCCCCAGCCGCCGAAAAGTTGCAGGCATTCGTCGGCAACCCGGCAATGCAGGTTCGACAGCCACATTTTCGCCATCGCAGCATCGACCTCGTCCAGCTGGCCATCGATGAATTTCCGGATGCAATGATCGGTGAACACGCGGCCGATGACCGCTTCGGTTTTCATCTCCGCCAGCTTGAATTGCGTGTTCTGGAAATCGCCGAGGGTCTTGCCGAAAGCTTTGCGCTCGGAGGTGTAGTCCACCGTCAGCTGCACCAGATGCTCCGCCACCGTCGCCGAACGAATCGCCTGCGCCAGACGCTCCTGCGACAGCTTGGTCATCATCAATTTGAAACCCTCGCCCTCGGCGCCGAGCATGGCACTGGCGGGCACGCGAAGATTTTCAAAGAACAGCTCGGAAGTATCCTGCGCCTTAAGACCGAGCTTTTCGAGATTCTTGCCGCGCTTGAAACCCGGCAGCGAAGTATCGACCAGAAACAGCGTAATGCCTTTGCCGCCGGCAAGGCTTTCGGTCTTGGTCGCCAGCACTAGAACATCGCACAGTTGGCCGTTGGAAATGAAGACTTTCTGGCCGTTGATGACGAAGTCGTCGCCATCCCGCACGGCCTTCGTGCGGATGCTGCGTAGATCGGAGCCGGCGTGCGGTTCGGTCATCCCGAGGCTGCCGATGGCTTCGCCGGAAACCATCTTCGGCAGCCAGTATTTCTTCTGCTCCTCAGAGCCGAAAGACTTCACGTAGGTGGCCACCAGATCGCAGTGGATCAGGAATCCAGGGCCGGTGAAACCGCTGCGTGCCATCTCCTCGAAGACGACGACGTCGAACAGATAATCGAGGCCGAGACCGCCGTATTCCTCCGGAATCGTACAGCACAGCATGCCGGCTTCACCGGCCTTGGTCCAGAGGTCGCGCGGCACGATGCCCTCGTGTTCCCACTGCGCATGGAAAGGCGCGATCTCCTTTTCGATGAATTTACGAACCGAGGTGCGGAACATCTCGTGTTCGCTGTGGAAAAGGCTGCGCTCAAACATGGTGACACTCCGGCATCATTCGGCAATGGATCATCGTATGCCTCCATACGATCGTTGTAAAGACGACTTCTGCGCCAATGAGAACTTTCGATAATCAGTACGATTTCGGCTGATCCAGCACTTTTTCCGCGATGAAGGAAAGAATCAGCTGCTCGGTGATCGGCGCGATGCGGGTTACGGTGACTTCGCGCAGCAGCCGCTCGACGTGATATTCCTTCGCATAACCGAAGCCGCCGAATGTCAGCACCGCCTGCAAGCAGGAATCGTAGCCGGCACGCGCGCCCATGAATTTTGCGGCGTTCGATTCCGCCCCGCACGGCAAGTGGTTGTCGTAAAGCCAGGCCGCCTTGGATACCAGCAAATAGGCGGCTTCAAGCTGCATCCACTTTTCCGCCAGCGGATGCTGAATGCCCTGGTTCTGGCCGATCGGCCGGCCAAACACCACGCGCTCGCGGGCGTATTTCGAGGCGCGGCGCAAGGCGTCCTGTCCAATGCCGATGGCCTCCACCGCGATCAGTACGCGCTCCGGATTGAGGCTGTGCAGAATGTAGCTGAAGCCCTTGCCTTCTTCGCCGATTCGATCTTCCTCGGGAATGAAAAGATCATCGATGAAGATCGAATTCGAATCGACCGCCTTGCGGCCCATCTTCGGAATCTTCGTCACCGCGATTTTGGCGCGGTCGAGATCAGTATAAAAAATGGTGATGCCATCGGTCGGACGCTTGCAGTCTTCCAGCTTGGTGGTGCGCGTCAGCAGCATGATCTTGTTGGCGACCTGCGCGGTCGAAGTCCAGACTTTCTGGCCGTTGACCTTGTAGCCGCCCGGCACTTTCTGCGCAAAGGTTTTGATCGCGGTGGTGTTGAGCCCGGCATCCGGTTCGGTGAACCCGAAGCAGCATTGATCCTGACCGGCGACGAGTCGCGGAATCCAGCGCGCCTTCTGTTCCGGTGTACCGAACACGACGATCGGATGTGGACCGAATAGATTGATATGCACGGTCGATGTCGCCGACATACCGCCGCCGTGGCTGGCTACTTCGTGCATCATGATCATCGCTTCGGTGACGCCCAAACCCGCACCGCCGTATTCCTCCGGCATGGTCAATCCGAGCCAGCCGCCTTCCGCCATCGCGCGATGGAATTCAAATGGAAATTTGCCGTCTTCGTCCCGCTCCAGCCAGTATTCATCCTTGAACGAACGCACCACGGCGCCGACGCCGTCGCGGATCGATTGATGATCGGGATTGATTGCAAAATCCATCGTGTCCTCCGAAATAAATGGGCATGAAGCCGCGCGCCGCACCGGCGCAATTCGACTTCAGGAATGTAACTTCAGGTGTTCGGAACGCGCAGCATCAAGGCCTGGCGCAAGGTGGTGCAGACCAGTTCGTCGCGCTGGTTGTAGCCTTCATGACGGAACGTGACGATGCCGTTTTCCGGCCGCGATTTGCTCTCGCGCAGATCGACCACCGTAGTCACCGAACGGATCGTGTCGCCGGCAAAAACCGGCTTGGGGAACTTGGTATCGGTCATGCCGAGATTGGCGACCGTGGTACCGAGCGTGGTGTCCTGGATCGACAAGCCCAGCACCAGCCCGAGTGTGAAAATCGAATTGACCAGCGGCTTGCCGAACTCGGTATTGCGGCAGTATTCGGCATCGATGTGGATCTGCGCCGGGTTGTAGGTCGCAGCACAAAACCAGATGTTGTCGGCCTCGGTGACCGTGCGGCGAATCTCGTGCTTGAACACCTGATCCGGCTTGAACTGCTCGAAATATAACCCGGCCATCGCAACACACTCCTCGTATCCGCATTTTTCAATTAGTATGTAAGCATACTGTTTTGCGGCCGATCATCGCAATGGGCGCAGGCGGGAGCCGGGTTGATCCCGGCTCTGGGAATCGATCCGCCCGCAAGCTTCGCCTTGCTCGACCTTTCCCCAATCAAGCGCGTTTGGCAGGCGCCGAAAAGCTGGCGATGTGTACTGCGACCCAGCCACACAGATCAGCCAGCACCTGCGCGCGATCCTGCGGCAATTCATTGAAGATTTCATGGAACAGGCCGGGATAGATTTTCAGCGTTTTATCCGTTGAACTGACGCGCTCGACGATCATCCTGCTGCCCGAAGGGCCGGCGAGTTTGTCTTCGCTGCCGTGCATTACCAGCAGCGGCAAGCTCAGCGTCGATAAGGCATCCGGCAGCCATTCCACCAGCCGGATGATTTCGCCCAGCGTTCGCGCAGGCACTTTGCCGTGGCAGTTGAGCGGGTCCGCACCATAGTCCGCAACAGCCGCCGGATCGCGGCTGACCAGTTCGGGTTTGACCGAGAACAGGCCCAGTTTCGGCGTCACCGCCGAGAGGAATTTCGCCAATGGCCCCAGTAACGGCGGCGCACCATCGAGCGCTACGGCCGGGCCGGATAGAATCAGGCCATCGAGCTTGCCCTGGAATTTCAGCGCATAACTCAGGCTGAGCGCGCCACCCATGCTGTGGCCGAGCAGGAACAGCGGCAGCTTCAGCGCTAGCGTGCGCTGCTCGCGGCGTGCGATATCGACCAACTGATCCATATCTGCGACCGCGTTGGCGAAGCGATCCACATACGCTGGCGCGCCACCGGAGCGGCCGTGCCCGCGATGATCCAGCGCGTACACCGCGCAGCCGCCGGCGCAAAGCTGTTCGGCCACTTGCGCGTAACGTCCGCTGTGCTCGCCCAGACCATGCGCGATGACGACCACCGCGCGCGGATTTTCCGGCGCCCATAGCTGATAGAAAATCTTCACATCGCCGACGCCGAACAGGCTCGCTTCGCTGTGCTGCAATTTCAAATTCCGATCGCCGCTCGTGCTCGAATTCATGTGGATGCCTTCCCGGTTTTGGCGGCGCGGCTGCGCTTCGGCGCGACTTTAATGTCAGCCCCAGCAGGTTTGGCCAGTGCCAGCATTTCCTGCAAACCTTCGCGCAGGCAACTCGTCATCAGCTCGGGTTCGATCACGGCGGCGCGGTCGCTGTTGATGCCGATGCAGCAGCGGCCGTTGTGCGACATCATCGTAATCATCATGCCGCAGCCCGGCACCGGTGCGAACGGCCAGAAGTGCGTAACCTCAGCACCTGCCATGTACACCGGATGATTGATGCCCGGAATATTGCTGATCTGCGCGTCCTGCGCGCCGGTGAAATCGAGCGTGAGCTTGGTGACCGCCGACATGGGCATGCGAACTACCAGCGGCATCAGCCGCACCATGATGTCGAGCGCGGGCTCGTTGCGCGTGTCTCGCACGAAGGCCTGCACATGGCGCACGCGCGCGATCGGGTCCAGTTCGCTCACCGGTGCGGCGTATTGCGAGCCGGCGAACTTGTTACCCCCGGGAGTATCGTCCGCGGTGCGCAGGCTGATCGGAAAACCGATCGGCATCTGCGCAATCGGCAACCCCATGATTTCGTGATAACGCCGGAAGCCACCGATCAAGCCGGCAAGGAAGACGTCGTTGACCGAACCTTCGCAAACGCGCGCAGCCGCCTTGAAATCATCCAGCGGAATTTCGATCGCATCGAAACGCCACGACAGACTACGACGCTTCAACAGCGGCGAGCCGGCTACCGGCTTGATGCCGAGCATGCGCTTGGCCGAATCGGTGTAGTCAATGAATTTACGCGCGGAATCCGGCTGTTGCGCGAGACGGCCGATCGAACCCAGCAGCGTGCTCATTTTGCCGGCCGTCGCTTTCGGCAAATCCAGCAGGCGTTCGCGCGCCAGTTGCGAACCGCTGCGCACGCCGCGCTCACGCGCGTCTGCTTTCGGCACCGGCCGTAGCGAGGGCTTGCGGCTGCGCGAAAGTGTACGCGTCAGCAGCTGGATGATGCCCATCCCGTCCGAAGCCGCGTGGTGCATTTTCAGCACGTAAGCGGCGCGGCCGCCTTCGAGTCCGCCGATCAAGGTGGCTTCCCAGGGCGGGCGTGATTTGTCGAACTGCTGCATCGCCAGCGTCTGCGCGAAGTCGAGTAGCTGGCGCTCGCTGCCCGGCGCGGGCAAGCGTACATGCCGCAGGTGATAGTCGAGATTGAAATTGCGATCGATCACCCAGGTCGGCATGCCGACGCCGAACGCCGGCTCGACCACATGCTGCCGAAATCGCGGCACCGCGCGCACCAGCCATTGATGGCCGTTGTAGAGACGCTCCCAATCCGGCTCCTGATCGAGAAAAAAAACCGAGGTCGTCGTGGAGCGCAGGCGCGGCTCGATTTCGGCGCGCCACATCACACTTTCAAAGGCACTCATTTCGGCCGGGCCGCCCCAGTTGCGCAACTCTTCGAGGACTTCGGCAGTGAATTCGGAATGGCTCATGGGGTTACGAAACGCTCCTGTGGAAATTGCAAATACTTACGTTTTTGATGTGTGGACTTCGTAAATTTTTTGTTGATTCTGGATTTGCGGCTCGGTATTCAAGCGGCTTCACCTTCGGAACCCGCCGCCATTCTGCGCAGACCACGAAACGCCTGCGCCGCGCTATGTTCGCCTTTCACCACGGCCGAAACTTCGGCCGCAATCGGCAAGCTCAGAGCATGACGGTGCGCCAGTTCCATCACCACCGAACTGGTCTTGATGCCTTCGGCGACCATCTTCATCGAGGCGACGATTTCTGCCGTGGTTTCGCCTTGCGCCAGCCGTTCGCCGACCTGCCGGTTGCGCGACAACGGACTCATGCAGGTCGTCAGCAGATCGCCGAGGCCGGTGAGTCCGGAAAAGGTTTCGGGACGGCCGCCAAGCGCAACACCGAGCCGCGTGATTTCCGCAAGGCCGCGCGTGATCACCAGCGAGCGCGTGTTCTGGCCGACGCCGAGACCATCCGCCATACCCGCCGAAATGGCGATGACATTCTTCAAAGGGCCGCCGAGTTCGCAGCCGACGACATCGGTATTGGTATAAATGCGAAACACGCTTCGGCTGAAAATCGGTTGCAGCGAGCGCGCGATCTGCTCGTCCGTCATCGCAATCACCGCCGCGGCCGCGAGGCCTTGCAGCACTTCCTTGGCGATATTGGGGCCGGCCAGCAAACCGGCGGGATGACCGGGCAGCTCTTCCGAAATCACTTCCGTCATGCGCCGGTTGCTGCCCTGCTCAAGCCCTTTGGCGAGACTGATAACCGGCACCCACGGCCGTAATATCGCGGCAGCGGCGCGCAGCGTTTCGCGAAAGCTGTGCGAAGGCACGCCCATCACCAGCACATCACAATGCCGCAGCGCTTCTTCCAGCGAAGTGGTCGCACGCAGCTCGGGATGCAGACTCATGCCGGCCAGATACTTGTCGTTGCGATGCTCGCAATTGATCTGATCAGTGGTTTGCGGATCGCGCGACCAGAGCAGCGTCGGCGCATTCGCAGCGGTCAGCGAGGCCACCGTCGTGCCCCAGGAACCGGCGCCCAGCACTGCCACGCGCATTTTCGAGTTCATCGTTCTCTGGCCGCGCGATTACTGTTTTTGCGGCCAGTGTTCCAGCGTATCGAGATACAGCTGGCGCACCGCAGCGATATTCTGTTCCATCGTTACAAGCGTCCAGTGTGTGGTCTCGATCGGCGGCAATGCAGCCACTTGAACCGTGCCCGGCCGAAAGGTTTGACCATTGCGCGCCATCATCTCGCCGGCGTTGCGGATCACCACCGGCACCAGCGGCACACCGGCCTGCATCGCAATATGGAACGGGCCTTTCTTGAACGCGCCGAGCCTCGGCGAATACGAGCGCGTGCCTTCCGGTGCGATGCAGATCGACAGTCCGCGTTTGAGTTTTTCGACCACTGGCTGCAAGGCTTCGCGCGCCTTGCGACCATCGCTGCGATCGATAAAGGCAATATCGGCCATGCGCATGAACGGGCCGAATCCGGGCGTATTTTCGGCTTCCTTTTTGGCGACGCCGGTAAAGCCGCTGCGCAGGATATTCATCATCACGAAGAAATCCAGCTTGCTTTGATGATTCAGCAGAAACACGCACGGCCGCCGCACGAACAGATTGTGCGAGCCGGTCAAATCGATCTCGATGCCAGCAATTGCGAGTCCCCACTCGCTGCCGACCGCAGCGATCATGTCCACCGCGCGGCGCGTATTGCCGGTGGCCTTGGCGTAGCCGAGCCCGGCGGCGAAGCTCAACGCCATCGCGCCATAAGCCCCGATGGTACGGGCGACGGCCGCGGCTGGTGCATTGCGCCGCGCCTGGAATCGCAGCACCGGCCAGGATTTCTCCGAGGCGACTTCGGCCAGATGCGGCTTTGGATTCACTGCGATGGCATGGCCTACCGTATTCAGGAACGCGAGGTCTTCATTGCCGTTGGCGTAGCCGTAACTCTGCGTCAGCGTAATGCCGTGCTGACTGGCGAATCTGCGCACGGCGGCGGCTTTGCCTTCGCCCCAGGCCGGCGTGCCGAAGATGCCGCCGGTGAGCTTGCCGTTGCGGATCATCGGCTGCGTGCAGATCAGGTGCGCGATATCCCATTCCTGCGCGAGCGGCATGGCCTGATAAGGCGTTGCGGATGAAGCAATCGCAACGGTGTGGCCCATGCGCTGATGCGCGCGCACCAGATGCCAGGCTTCCGGGAATTGGTTGTTGGCGATTTTTTTTCTGAACAAGCGCTGCCACAGTTCCAGCATTTCCGCTTCGGTTTTCCCGGCCCATTCGGCGATGCCCTTGCCGATGATTTCGCCGAATTCGGCGTCGCTCAGATCGCCTTTTCCCAGCAGACGTAAAGTCTCGACGATCTCCTGCCAATTCGCCTCGCCACTGCGCACACGATCGGCGAAATAGGCGGCGGCGGAATAGCCGTCGATCAAGGTGCCATCGAAATCGAAAAAGGCGCCGATTTTCGGGCCTTTCGGTGCGGCCATGATGGCGGCGATTGCGGCGTCGAGCGCGCTCATCCGATGTCGGCCTTCAAGCGCGACTGCTCCAGATCGTCGATCGCGGCGACATTTTTTACCGCGGTTTCGAGTTCATCCGCAAATGCCCGTCGCCGCTGCGCGAGATCGCCGGACGCACCTTCCTGCACTTTCAGCAAACCGCGGTTATCGGCCAGTTTCAACGCGTTTTGATACAGCTCGCGCGAGATCGCTTCGGGATTATGCAGACGGTGCTGCAGCAGATATTGACGACCGACGCCGAAGCATTCTTCGACCAGCGCGTTTTTGTCGATGGCTTGATCCAGCGGCCGCAGCGCCAGTCGATCGGCGACGATGAAGTAGGCCTCCAGAAACGCCGGCAGCACGCGATGCGCGATCAGGAACGGCGCCTTGCGCAGCAACTGGCGGCGGGATTTCAGTGTCGCCACATGCTCGCGGAAATCGGGATCGAGCAAGCTCGCTTCGAGCTTGATTTCTTCGCGGAAAGTCTGACGGTCGCTGAAGAAGAAATCGAACTTCAGCAGATCGCGTAAAGCAAACGCGCGATCCCAGGCTTGCTGCACTGGATCGCTGTCGATACTGCCATCCACGCTGAGCAGCGCCAGTTCGGCGATAGCGCGATTGACGAACCAGTGGATCGCGCTGTTGCGATAAAACGCCGCGACGGAATGCTGGCCGGGATTGATGCCGTAAACCGCTTCCGCGCCGCTTTCGTGGCAGCGCACGACACCCGATTTGCTCAGCGCATGCAACGTGCGTAGCAGGCCGGCATCATCGCTCAGCGATTCGAGCTGGCCCGACGGCAGACCGCGTTGCCTGGCGAATTCCAGCAGCGGCTGCACCAGCCCGCTTACTTCCAGCAAGGTGAGTGCGCGATCGCGCACGCCGAGCAAGGCCAGCGTCACCAGCGCGGGCGCGGTCACCGGCGTCACCCGGTTGATGCGCTGGAACACTTCAAAGGCGATTTTCTCGACTGTCCACTGCTTGCCTTCGACTTCGCTATCCGCCCGCTGCAAGGCTTCGCGCAAGCTCAGCGCTTCGCCGAAATGCACGAACGCCGTGCCGATCCATTTCTGCTGGCCGCGTGCATAACCGGCCAGCCAGCGCAGACCTTCCTTCGTCTTGGCACTGCCGGCTTCTTCGGCCGCCATCACGCCGACTTCGTGCAACTGGTCGTAAGTGATCGACACCGGCATCAGCAGCATATCTTTCGCCACGCCGCTTTCGATCGCGTCGACCAGATAGCGCAACAAACCATATTTCGGCGGCCGCAATTTGCCGGTACGCGAACGGCCGCCTTCCATGTACCACTCCAGATTGCGGCCTTGCGCGACGAGGAATCCGAGGTACTCGCGCACCACCAGCTTGTAGATTTCATCGTCCTTGAAACTGCGCCGCACCAGCACGCCACCGGAGCGGCGGATGATGGTACCGAGCGGGAAAAATCCGAGGTTGTTGCCGCCGAGAATGTGGTTGCGTGGCAAACCGTTTTCGCGCAGCACCTTGGTCAGGATGAAAGCGTCCGCATACGAGCGATGCGTCGGCAGAAATACCAGCGGATTTTTGACGTTGAGCCGCCTCAATTGCTGCAATTCGCGCGGATCGACTTCCAGCGTCCAGGCGCGCGTGTGCATCGGCCCGAGACCGTAATCGAACATCGCCGTGTACATCGGATTTTGCACGGTGACGATTTCTTCGAGCCCGATCGTCGCCTCGCGCTCGACCTGTTCCAGCGCTAGTTTCAAGCGTTTCGCCAGCAGCGCCAGCTGCTTGCGGAAACGATCCGTAGCCAGCACTTCGCGTGCGTAGCTCTTGCGCGAGCGCAGCACCGCCAGCACATCCGCGTTCACGCGATCGCTCCGGCCGCACTGGCCGCGCCCGCTGCATCTGCGCGGGCATCCGCCGCTTGCGTGACTTCGAGAATGCGCTGCGCGACCTGCGCAGGATCGTCGTACATCGGCACATGACCGACACCCGCCATGTGCAGGCACTCGGCTGCCGGCACGCGCTCGATCATCGGCCGGCCGTAGCGTTCGAACGGAATCACTTTGTCCTGCTCGCCCCAGACGATTCGGATCGGAATGCCGGCCGCGTCGAGCGCGGCGATCGGGCCATCGCGTCCCATCGTGCGCAATAGCGCCGGCAGGATTCGCGTGTTGCTGAGTGCCGACAAGGAATCACGAAAATCGGATTCCGGCATGCGCTCGGCATGTTCCATCGTCTGCAAACCGAGCTGGTGACGCAGCCAGGCGAAACCGAGAAATAATGTCGTCAAAAAAAGGATGAACGGCATCAGCACGAAGAAGATGCCGAATGGCCGCGACACATCGCGGTAATCCGCCGCGGTTCGCCAAGCGCCGGCTGGCGAGAACGCCACCACCGATTTGGCGAAGCCGCGCCGCGCCAGTTCGAGCGAAAGCCAGCCGCCGAGCGAATTGCCGGCCACATGCGCCGAGTGAATGCCGCGTGCGGCAAAGCTTTCGATCAGCAGGTCGGCGATCACCGCGACGGATGGCTCAACGCCTTCACCTAAAACCGGACCGCCGTGATGACCGGGCAAGGTCGGCGCGATCACCTGATGATGCGCCGAAAGATGTTCGATCACCGGCTTCCAGATCTGCCAGGTGCCGCTGAGTCCATGCAGCAGGATCAGCGGCGAGCCGCTGCCCTGTTCGTAAACATCGCCAAGCACGCGCGCCGTTGCGGCGTTCGACTCTGCTTGCACAACCGCTTCGCTCATACTCATCCCCCACGACAACATTCTCGGCACCGGGTTTCGCGCCCGATTCCCGCTGACGTGGCAGGAGCCGTTGCGCTTGCACTCCACAGCGACTTTGATGACTTTCAGCCCTGTGGATTTTGGTATGGGAGCATACTATAATCCGTAACGCCTTGGGTATAGCCCACGATTCCATAACAAATTTGAAGGAGAACGAATTGCGCGGTTTGAAAGATCGGGTGGCCCTCGTCACGGGCGCTGGCAGCGGCATCGGACGAGCAATCGCCACCCGCCTCGGCGAAGAAGGAATGATCGTTGGCGTGCTCGATATCAACGGCGAGGCTGCGGCGCAGACGGTCGAATTGATCAAGGCCGCAGGCGGCCGCGCTGATTCGCAGGTCTGCGACATCACCGATTATGAAAACGTGAAAGCGGGCGTCGCGGCGATTGAAAGCCGCATCGGCGCAACCTGGGCGCTGGTCAACAACGCCGGCTGGGACAAACCCATTCCCTTCCTCAAAACCACGCCGGATTTCTGGCAGAAAGTGGTGAGCATCAATTACATGGGGCCTTTGCACATGACGCATGCCGTGGTGCAAGGCATGGTTCAGCGCGGCGGTGGCCGCGTGATTTTCATCGCTTCGGATGCCGGCCGTGTCGGCTCATCCGGCGAAGTGGTTTATTCCGGCACCAAGGGCGCGACGATCGCGTTCGCCAAGGCGCTCGCGCGTGAGGTGTCGCGCAAGAACGTGACGCTGAACTGCGTCGCACCCGGCCCTACCAACACACCGGCGATGGATGCCTTCGTCGGCACCGGCGAAGAAGGCCAGAAGATCCGCGATGCGATGGTCCGCGGCGTGCCGCTGGGCCGCATCGGCGAGCCGCGCGATTATCCCGGGCTGGTGGCTTTTCTTGCCAGCGACGATGCGGCTTTCATGACCGGCCAGACCATCAGTGTCTCAGGTGGCTTGACCATGCACGGCTGAGCGGCATCGCTAACATTT
>CAJCJH010000061.1 GCA_903970615.1 Rhodospirillales bacterium | reverse complement strand
GTGGTGACGTCGTCGAAATAACCCGCGCCCACTTCCTGCTGATGGCTGACGAAGGTGTAACCCTTCTCGCGCGCCGCGAACTCCGGCTCCTGCACCATCTGCGTGTAGTGCTTCATGCCTTCGCCGCGAGCATAGGCATGCGCGAACTGGAACGTGTTGTACCAGTTGATATGGATGCCGGCCAGCGTGATGAACTGGTACTTGTAGCCGAGCGCCGAAAGCTCTTCCTGGAACGACGCAATCTGCGAGTCGTTGAGGTTCTTCTTCCAGTTGAACGACGGCGAGCAGTTGTAGCTCAGTAGCTTGCCGGGGCAGGACTTCAGCACGGCCTGCGCGAATTCACGTGCGAAGCCGATATCCGGCACGCCGGTTTCACACCAGACCAGATCGGCATATGGCGCGTAGGCAACGCCGCGCGAGATCGCCTGTTCGAGACCGTTCTTGACCCGATAAAAGCCTTCCGAGGTACGCTCGCCGGTGACGAACGGCTTGTCGTTGGCATCATGATCCGAGGTCAGCAGATTGGCCGCTTCGGCATCGGTACGCGCCAGCACGATGGTCGGCACGCCCATGACATCGGCCGCGAAACGAGCGGAGATCAGCTTTTCGATCGCTTCCTGCGTCGGCACCAGCACCTTGCCGCCCATGTGGCCGCATTTCTTCACGGCCGCAAGCTGATCCTCGAAATGCACACCGGCAGCACCGGCGGTGATCATGTTCTTCATCAGTTCGAAGGCGTTCAGCACGCCGCCGAAGCCGGCTTCGGCATCCGCCACGATCGGCAGGAAGAAGTCGGTGAAGTCCTTCGAGCCCGGCTCGATGCCGCGCGACCACTGGATTTCATCCGCGCGCTTGAAGGTGTTGTTGATGCGGCGAACCATCGTCGGCACGGAGTCGTAGGCATACAGCGACTGGTCCGGATACATGGTTTCGCTGGTGTTGCCGTCGGCAGCGACCTGCCAGCCGGAAAGATAAACCGCTTCGAGGCCGGCCTTGGCCTGCTGCATCGCCTGACCGGCCGTGATCGCACCGAAAGCGTTGACGTAGCCCTTCTTGGCTTCGCCATTGACCAGCTTCCAGAGCTTCTCGGCGCCGCGCTTGGCCAGCGTGTGCTCGACATGAATGCTGCCACGCAGACGGACGACATCGGCGGCTTTATAACCGCGCTTGACGGTCTTCCAGCGCGGGTTCGCGCCCCAATCCTTTTCGAGCGCTGCAATCTGCTCTTCCCGGTTCAACTCTCGGCTCATCGGAACAGTCCTCACATAAGTGGTAAACCGCGGGGCCGGGCGCTATTCACCCGGCCTTGGCGGGTGATCTCGCAAACAATCGCCGCTCAATAAAACTGCAATGCGGTTGAAACGAGGCGGCGGATTATACGAGCAAACACGCTGATTCGCACCCGCTTTGCAGCCGCGCGGCATTGATGTTTTTTGTGCGCGTGGTTTAGTCCAGATACTCGTACGCCGGCAGCGTCAGGAAATCCGCACAGCGATCGGCGGTGGACATTCTTGCGACGATACCGGCAGCCTCGGCGAAGCGGCGGCCGTAGAACTTGTCTTCGCCGATTTCCTTCTTGTACGCCAGCAATTCTTCGTCGACGATCTGCATCACCAGCTCGCGCGTGAGCTTGCGCCCATCAGCGAGTGTGGCGCCATATTTCAGCCACTGCCAGACCTGCGTGCGGCTGATCTCGGCAGTCGCCGCATCCTCCATCAGATTGTGCAGCGGCACGCAGCCGTTGCCGTTGATCCAGGCTTCGACATAACCGATGCCGACGTTGATGTTGTTGCGCAGTCCGCCTTCGGTGATCTGGCCCTCGGGCTTCTTCAAAAGATCGTCGGCCTTGATGCCGTAGTTGAACTGCTTGTCGAGTTGATTCGGCGTCGGCATGTGCTCGTTGAACACCTCCATTGCCACTGGCACCAGACCCGGATGCGCCACCCAGGTACCGTCGTGACCGTTACGCACTTCGCGCAGCTTGTCGGCCTTCACCTTGGCGAACACTTCGGCGTTCTTCTTGTCGTCGTTCTTGATAGGGATGAACGCCGCCATGCCGCCCATCGCCATCGCGCCACGCTTGTGGCAGGTCTCGCACAAGAGCTTGGAATAGCTATCGAGGAAATGCTTGTCCATCGTCACCTGCAAGCGATCCGGCACCATCCAGTCGCCGTGCGCGTTGAGCGTCTTGATGCAGGAAAAGATGTAATCCCAGCGGCCGCAATTCAGCGCGACGATGTGATCCTTCAGCTCGAACAGAATTTCATCCATCTCGAACGCCGCCCACAGCGTTTCGATCAGCACGGTCGCCTTGATCGTCTTGCGCGGCACGCCGAGCGCGTCCTGCGCGTCGTTGAAAATGTCGTTCCACAAGCGCGCTTCGAGATGGCTCTGCATCTTCGGCAGATAGAAATACGGACCGGTGCCGCGCGCCAACAATTCCTTGGCGTTGTGGAGGAAATACAGGCCGAAATCGACGATCCCGCCGATCGCCGGCTTGCCGTCGATGAGGAGATGTTTTTCCACCAGATGCCAGCCTCGGGGACGCACGATCAGTGTGGCGATGTCCTTGTTCAGCGCATACTGCTTGCCGTTCTGCTCGAACGAAATCGTGCGCCGCACCGCATCGCTCAGGTTGATCTGGCCTTGAATCATCAGTTCCCAGGTCGGCGCCGCCGAATCCTCGAAATCCGACATGAAGCATTTCGCACCCGCGTTGAGCGCGTTGATGATCATCTTGCGATCCACCGGCCCGGTGATTTCCACGCGGCGATCGAGCAGATCTTTCGGAATGCCGGCGATCTTCCAATCGCCGTTGCGCACCGATTCCGTTTCCGGCAGAAAGCCGGGCAACGCGCCCTTGTCGATCGAAAGCTGACGCTGCTGGCGATAAGCCATCAACTCTGCATGACGATCGCGGTATTTGCGGATCAGGGTCGCAACGAAGTCGAGCGCTTCCGGCGTCAGGATTTTGGAATAGCCCGTGTGCATCGGGGCCTTGATCTCAATCGAAGCGCTGGCACTCATCGAAAAAACCTCATCTGATTATGGAAATGAAAGACCGGTAAACGCGCCGTGAATTCAGGCTGCCCACACACCGGTTGCGACTCTGCCCTGTTCGCGGGACGCGGATTATACCCGCGGCCAATCGGCGAATCCCATTCAGATCATCATTGCGATCGTCCATCTGGCGATCCGCAGAACATCAGTCGAGCGATGACTCGCGGCCGCGATCGATCCACCGGGAGCGATCAGGAACTCGCAGCAGCGGCAAGCGTCTCGCCCGACGGTGCCTCGCGCAGCCGGCGATTCATTTCGCGCCTCAACAAGCTCAGACCGATGATCGTCTGCACCACCACCGAAGCCACCGACATCCACCACACCTCGTGCAACTGAAAACCCGTCTGCCGCGAAAGCCACAGCACCGGCAGTACGAAGGTGATCAAACGCGAGGCCGAGGCCATCAGCGACGGCAACGTATTGCCGAGTCCCTGGAACATGCCGGCGGCGACGAACACCAGGCCGGACGCGACATAATTGACCGCAATGAAGTGCAGATAATCCGCGCCGACTTCAATCACAGCTGGCTCTTTAGAGAACACCCGCATCATGGCAGCCGCGCCGATTTCGCTAACCAAGGTGAACAGCAGCATGAAGCCGATCGTAAGCTTCGCGCCTTCGGTGAAGGTCTGCCGCACGCGAGTGAAACTGCCTGCGCCATAGTTCTGGCCCGCGACCGCCGCCACCGAAAAACTCAGTGCCACCGCCGGCATGAACCCGGCCTGCATGATGCGCATGCCTATCCCCAAGCCCGCCTGCGCTTGCGCGCCGAATGGCCGCACCACGATATAGATCACGCTGAGGATCACCGTCATCAGCAGGAACTCCGCGCCGGATGGCAGGCCGATACCGAGCATGCGCCGCCACAGCGCGAAGTCCGGTAGCCATTGCGCGAAATTGATCCGCAGATAAGTGCTCTTGCGCATCAGATACAGCACCAGCCCGATCGTCGCCGCCAGCGTAGCGATGAACGATGCCATCGCCGCGCCCGCCACGCCGAACGGATGATGCGTGATCCAGCCGAAGATCAGGAACGGCGCCAGTAGCATATTCAGCAGCACCGAACCGACTTGTGCTTGTAGTCCGGTTTTCACATTGCCGATGCCGCGCAAAGCCGAGCCCAGGCCCGTCATCACGAACAGCAAGCCCTGCGAAGGCAGGAACCAGTCGAGAAAACTGCCGGCGAGCGCCGCCGTCTGCGCATCGCTGGCCAAGCGGCCGACATATTCATTCTTCAAGGCCAGCATCAACAGCAAATAAAGAACGCCCGCCACCAGCGACAAACACTGCGCCTGATTGAACAGCCGCTGTACCGCCACCTCATCCTTGCGCCCGAACGCCTGCGACACCAGCGCCACCGCCCCCACCGAAAGTGTCTGCGACGCCGCCAGCACCACGAACATCAGATTGGTCGCAATACTCACTGCCGCCACCGCCTCCTTGCCGAGCCGGCTCACCCAGTAAATATCCACCAGCGCATACAAGGTCTGCGTGAACATGCCCACCAGCATAAAAATCGTCATCCGCAATACATGGCCGCGGATCGGGCCTGTGGTCATGTCGTGTTGCATGGGCATCCTCCGAACGTCGATTGGGATCAACACACCATCTTACCGAAGGCGATCTGTTCCTTGATTCCGTGCATTGGTTCGAGGACCGTGCGTAGACCTTGGAATAATCAGCCCTCGCCGATGTTCGAGGGCACTTGGTGTACCGGATTGAATGCGCATAGCCCACCCTTGGGCCTTGAGCCTGCAACGTAGATCAGCAACCGTCTTCTGACTGATTGCAGCTCGTACGGTATTCAGGGATGTTGATCCCGCATTCACAAGTCTGAGCCCGATCAGGCTGTTCAAGCGTTCCCGATGCTGTTCTCATTCATTGGAACGATCGAAATGGATTCGGATTCAGGGGTGTCAGCGGTTTTACCGGCGTTGGGTATCGACATCGCCCGGCGCAAGCTCGATGTGGCCGTGCGAGTCAACAGCGGCCGCGGCGCATTCAAGTTCAAAAGCTTTGCCAATGACACGGCTGTCCTTGCAGCTCTGGCTACGAAGGCAACCGGCGGCAGAACCTTTAAGGCGAGCGGCTCTAGGCAATATTGATTTGCGCTTTCGATCTGGCCCCAAGGTACATTCCCGTTGCCGTCAATTCCCACGATGTTCATTGAATTTCGTGGACTCCCTCAGCTGGTAGAACGCCTAGCGAGCGACCTAACGCGCGTTATGCATCTCAATCACTACATTCCCCGCCCGCACGCGCCGCGCTTCCTTTGCGGCATCGGAGCGGAACAGTTCGAGCTGGTTGAGGTAATCGGCGTTGATGTCCTGCGTGACATATTCGCCGGTGAACACGGAGCAGTCGAAGCGCTGGATTTTGGAGTGCTTGTGGCGCACGGCGTCGATCAGGTCTTCGAGGTCCTGGAAGATCAGGCGGTCGGCGCCGAGCAACGTGCAGAGTTCTTCGACGCTGCGGCCGTGCGCGACCAGTTCGGAGGTGGTAGGCATGTCGATGCCATACACATTGGGGAAACGTACCGGCGGTGCGGCGGAGGCGAAGTAGACCTTCTTCGCACCGGCGTCGCGCGCCATCTGGATGATTTCCTGGCTGGTGGTCCCGCGCACGATGGAGTCGTCCACCAGCAGTACGTTCTTGCCGCTGAATTCGAGATCGATCGGGTTGAGTTTCTGGCGCACGCTTTTCTTGCGCTGGGCTTGGCCGGGCATGATGAAAGTGCGGCCGATGTAGCGGTTCTTGACGAAGCCTTCGCGGTATTTGAGGCCGAGCTTGATCGCCATTTCCACACCGGCGACGCGGCTGGTATCGGGAATCGGGATGACGACGTCGATATCGTGATCGGGCCATTCGCGCAGGATTTTCTCGGCGAGCTTCTCGCCCATGCGCAGGCGCGCCTTGTAAACGTAAATGCCGTCCATCACGGAATCCGGCCGCGCCAGATAAACGTGCTCGAAGATGCACGGTGAGTAGATCGGGTTGAGCGCGCACTGGCGCTTGTGCAACTTGCCTTCGAGCGTGATGTAAACCGCCTCTCCGGGTGCGATGTCGGCGATCAATTCAAAACCGGCGGCGTCGAGCGCAACCGATTCGGATGCGATCATGTAATCCGTGCCATACGGCCCTTCGCGGCGACCATACACCACCGGGCGGATACCGAAGGGATCGCGGAAGCCGACCACGCCATAGCCGCTGATCATCGCCACACAGGCATAAGCGCCGCGGGCGCGGATGTGTACGCGCGCAACGGCGTCGAAGATGTCGTCCGGCGTGACCCGCAGAGTGCCGCCCATCATCAGCTCGTGGGCGAACACGTTCAGCAGCACTTCGGAGTCGGAATCGGTGTTCAGATGCCGGCGATCCTCGACGAACAATTCGTGCTTGAGCTGCTCGGTATTGGTGAGGTTGCCATTGTGCGACAGGCAGATTCCGAACGGCGTGTTGGTGTAAAACGGCTGTGCTTCGGCGCTGGTGAAACAGCCGGCGGTAGGATAACGCGCATGGCCCACGCCCATGTTGCCGCGCAGCCGGATCATGTATTCATCCTTGATGAAGACATCGCGCACGAGGCCGTTGTCCTTGCGCAGGAACAGGCGGTCGCCATCGCTGGTGATGATGCCGGCGGCGTCCTGGCCGCGGTGCTGAAGCATCGTCAGTGCGTCGTAAATTTCCTGATTGACCGGGGTTTTAGCGACGAGGCCGACGATTGCGCACATAGGCTCAATGCTCCGAAGAAGAAACGGTAACTTTGCCGGGTTTCGTTTCGGCGGGCTGTAAATATGCGAGCCAGGTTTGCGGAATCAAGCTCTGCAAGGATTTCGCCGCGGGCTGGAGCTGCGAGGCCAGCTGCGATTGCCGCCACCAGCTTTCTTCATGCAGGGAACTGAAGCCGGCGATCATCACCACGGCAACGATCAGCAGAGCACCACGCAGCAAGCCAAAGCCCAGCCCCAGCATGCGATCGATCGGCCGCAAGCCGGAACTGCGGATCAGCACGCCGACCAGATGGCTAACGAAAGCACCGGCGATCAGCACACCGAAGAACACCAGCGCGTAGGCGATGGCGGTTCTGGCGGCTACTGCGTGAATAGTGTCCTGCAAATGTTCGGCGGCGAGCGGCGCGAATTTCAGCGTGACGACGAACGCCAGAATCCAGGTCGCCAGACTCAGCACTTCGCGGACAAATCCGCGCAACATGCCGATCACCAGCGAAAGCAGCACAATGCCGAGGAATGCGAAATCAAGCCAGGCCATGCCTGTTGCATCCGTTTACGAGTTGCGGGATTGTAACATCGCGTTCACCGCTCCGGCGTTGCGCATTGCGAACGGTTAAGGCCGCTTGCGGCAACGAACTTTGGCACTATTGTCGGCTCCAAGTAAGCCAACACTGCGAGCATGCCGGCGCTTCAAGCACAGCGTAAACTGCCGAAACTTCGCATCGATGCATCCATGTTCAAACCCAAGCTGATTTTCGCGCTCACGTTCGCTCTTGTAGCAACGGCCGGGCTTGCCCAAAGCGAGCCGAGCGATATCGACCTGCCGCAGCTGGGTAATCCGGCGGACTTATCGCTATCGCCCGCGCAGGAAGCCAAGATCGGCGCGCAGATCGTGGCGCAGATGTATGCCTATGACTACATCGTCGACGACCCGGAAATCACCGAATATTTATCCTCGGTCGGCTGGCGCCTGGCGGCGGCGGATGCGTCGACGCCGAATCCGCCGAACTTCAATTTTTACTTGATCGCAGACGACCGCATCAACGCCTTCGCCCTGCCCGGCGGCTATATCGGCTTCAACGCCGGCACCGTCATCGCCGCTGAAAACGAAAGCGAACTGGCCGGCGTTCTGGGCCATGAAGAATCGCACGTCACCCAGCGGCATATCGCGCGTCAGGCTGGCGACACCAAAGTGGCGGATATCGCCACCTGGCTCGGTGTGCTGGCGGCGATCGTTGCGGGATCGGTCGGCGGCGGCAATCCTAATCTGATTATCGGCGCGCTCGGGCTGGGTCAGGGCATCAATTATCAGCGGCAGGTGAGCTATACGCGCGGCAACGAACTGGAAGCGGATCGTTTCGGCATCCGCAAGCTGGCCGCGGCCGGTTTCGATCCGATGGGCATGGCCACGTTCTTCGGCCGGCTCGATCAACAGACGCGGCTGTATGGCAGTCATGTGCCGGAAATCCTGCTGACGCACCCGGTCAACACCACGCGCATAGCGGAGGCGACCGAACGCGCCGCGCAATATGGGCCGCGCAAGGTCAAGGATTCGAGCGATTTCACCTTCATGAAAGTTCGCACGCGCGTGCTGGCGGCAGATTCGCCGAACGATGCGCAGGGCTATTTTGCCGGTGAGATCAAAGCCGGCCACGACACGCCGGAAAATCATTACGGCTACGCGATGGCGCTCGGCGAACAAGGCGAGGACGAAAAGGGCTTGCAGGCGCTGAAGCCGGCGCTGGAGCATTATCCGAATCAGGTGAATGTCTTGTTGCTGGCTGCCAACCTGATGGCCGGCGCCGGCCGAACCAAGGATGCCGACGAAGTTTTCGAGCACGCGCTCGCGGGATATCCGCGTTATCCGCCAGCGATCCTCGAATATGCGGAAGCGCTGATCAACGCGGGTCAGCCGGCTCAGGCGCGGCAGATTTTGTTGTCGCACGATCAGGCGCTCGGCACGCGCGTGCAGACGTTCCATCTGCTTTCGCTGGCCGCGCGCGCCAGCGGCAACACGGCGGAAGCGCAGTATCAGCAGGCTGAATACCTATGGCGGCGCGGCGATTTGCGTGGTGCAGTCGAACAGCTCAACGCCGGCCTGCGCGTCGCCAGCATCACCGGCGACGATCGCGCACGCCTGCTGGCGCGGCGCCAGGAACTGATTAATTCCATTCCGAGCGACGAATTGGCGCGTTTGCAGAAGGGCTGAATTCACTGCGGCACGAGCAAGGTTTGCAGATTGCTGATAACCGAGCTGGCCGTTGATTGATCGTTGTCGCAAAACCTGCGTTTTGCAGCGCTGCTTTGCGGCGATGAACAACGTGGCGAAGAAGCCTAAAGCTGCTCCTCAACCGGCCCCACGCTGCCCCATTGCCGGCAACTCGGACATTGCCAGAACAGCAGGCTGGGTTGCAGTCCGCAGGCGGCGCATCGATAGCGCGGACGGTTCTTCACCGAACGCAGCAGCGAGTCGCGCAAGCCTTGGGTTTCGTCGGCCATTTCAGTGTGCGCATCCAGCCACAACAACAAACCTTCGCGCGTCGGCCGCAAGGCCAGTTGCTCGGCCAGATATGCTTGCGGATTTTGCTGTTGCTCGCCGAGCCAGCGCGCTCGTGCCGCGGCAATCGCAGCCGAACCCGGCGTCGCAAGCGCCGCATCTTGCAAAAATTGCCGATAACCTTCGGCATCGCCGGTCTCGCTATAACAACGACGTAAAGGCTCGACCGCATCGACCATGAAGCGCGCATCCTGCTCGATCGCGCGCAGGTAATGATCGATCGCCCGCGACCACTGCTGTTGCGCTTCCGCTAGCTTCGCCAGCAGCAAACTCGCACGCACGCACGCGGCATCGTCGCTCAATGCGTTTTCAGCAAGACTGTTGGCGGCTGCCAGGTCGCCGCGATCGCGCGCTTCCTCGGCAAGCTGGCAGCGGTATTGCGCAATGCGCTTGACGGCCGGACGGCCGGTCACGGCCTGCCAGCGCTGCGCAGTGTCGATGGCGGCGTGCCAGCCTTGCGTCTGCTCGTGCAGTTCGATCAACAACTCCAGCGCATCGCCGGCGTCGGGTGCATTGATCATCGGTTCGAGCAGACTTTCCGCGCGATCCAGCAAACCGGCTTTCAGGAAATCACGCGCGAGTTCCAGTTGTGCCTGATTGAATTCCACCGCAGACAAACCGGGCCGCGCGACGATCGCTTCATGCACACGGATCGCGCGATCCGTTTCGCCGCGCTTGCGGAACAAGCTGCCTAAGGTCATCTGCAAACCGATCGCCTGCGGATCGCCATCGGCCGCGCGCGACAACGCGGCTACGGCATCATCCGGATCGTCGGCGCCTTCGCGGCTGAAGCCGGTGACGATTTCCTCGCGCGTGCGGTTTTGATCCCGCTTCGCAGCGTTGGCCGCGCGCGAAAGTGCCCAGCCCAGCGCCATGCCGAGCAGCAGCAATAATCCGTCAAAAAAGCTTTCAAACATGAAAGCGGCGCTGGCGGCTAAACGCCGCTATCCGGAGGCAAATTGCGCAGATTCTTCAACTCGGTTTCGGTATTGCGCAAGCGCCGCCGCAGCCCGCGCAACTCGGCGGTCATGCCCAGAAATTTGGCGGAGCACAGCAATAGTGTGAGCAGCACGGCCAAGGCAAATGCCGAGATCAGCAGCAGGATCAGACGGACTTCGGCAGTGCCAACCAGATAATTGAAATGCACCGGATCGGCGTTGAAATAACTCAAGGACGCGCCGCCGAGAAAAACGAGCAGCAGCAATAACAGCAGCAGAATGCGCAACATCTTTGGGGAGTGATCCTGATTACGACTTCAGAGTAACGCTATCGATACTCTTGTTGACACGTTCGCGCATTTCCTTGCCCGGCTTGAAATGCGGCACTCGCTTCGCTGGAATATGCACGGATGCGCCGGACTTCGGATTGCGGCCGATCCGCGCCGGCCGGCTGTGCAAGGCGAAGCTGCCGAAGCCGCGGATTTCGACCCGTTCGCCGAGCGATAAAGCCAAGCCGACTTGCTCCAGCACCAGCTTCACAGCCAGTTCAACATCGCTCTGCATCAGATGAATCTGCTTCAGCGACAGCGATGCAATCAGGTCGGATTTGGTCATGACTCGGCTCTAATTCATCCAAAATTTGGAAAGACGACGCAGGCTCACGCTAGTGAAAAATCGCATGCGGCGCAAGCACCATGAAAAAGAGCCGCGCGAGGCGGCTCTTTTAGAACAGCGACGAAGCTAAAGACTAGCTGTTATCGGAACCGCCAATCTGCTCTTTCAGCAGATCGCCGAGGCTGGTCTTGCCGGTCGAGGCATTGCGGCTGTATTCCGCAACGGTGTCTTCTTCTTCCTGAATTTCGCGCGCCTTCACCGACAGCGTGACGATGCGGTTCTTGCGATCGACACCGATGAAACGTGCTTCGAGCGGATCGCCGACTTTCAGCACGGTGGTGGCATCGTCGACGCGATCGCGCGACAGATCGCCGGCACGGATGTAAGCCTCGACGCCGCCGGCCAGTTCGACCTGCGCGCCCTTGGCATCGACTTCCTTGACCGTGCCCTTGACCATCGAACCCTTGACGTTGTCCGCGAGGAACATCGTCAGCGGATCCTGGCCGAGCTGCTTCACGCCGAGCGAAATGCGCTCGCGCGAGCCGTCGATCGCCAGCACCACCGCTTCGAGCTCCTGACCCTTGCTGAAGCGGCGCACGGCCTGCTCGCCGGTTTCGTTCCAGTCCAGATCGGAGAGATGCACTAGACCATCGATGCCGCCGTCCAGACCGATGAACACGCCGAAATCGGTAATCGACTTGATCTGGCCCTTGACCTTGTCGCCCTTCTGGAAATTCTGCGAGAACTCTTCCCAAGGGTTCGGCTGGCACTGCTTCATGCCGAGCGAAATGCGGCGGCGCTCTTCGTCGATGTCCAGAATCATGACCTCGACTTCATCGCCCAGATGCACCAGCTTGGCGGGGTTGACGTTCTTGTTGGTCCAGTCCATTTCGGACACGTGGACCAGACCTTCGACGCCCGGCTCGATTTCCACGAACGCACCGTAGTCGGTGATGTTGGTGATCTTGCCGAACATGCGGGTCTTTTCCGGATAGCGGCGTGCGATATCGACCCAAGGGTCCGCACCCAGCTGCTTCAAACCGAGTGACACGCGGCGACGCTCGCGGTCGTACTTCAGCACCTTGACTTCGACTTCCTGACCCGCCTGCACCACTTCGGCCGGATCCTTGATGCGCTTCCAGGTCATGTCGGTGATGTGCAGCAGGCCATCGATGCCGCCGAGATCGACGAACGCACCGTACTCGACCAGATTCTTGACCACGCCCTTGAGGATTGCGCCTTCCTGCAATTTTTCCAGCAGCATGTCGCGTTCGGCGCTGTACTCGGCTTCGAGCACTTCGCGGCGCGAGACGACGACGTTGTTGCGCAGGCGATCGAGCTTGATAACCTTGAATTCGAGCGGCTTGTTTTCCAGGTACGCGGTATCGCGCACCGGTCGCACATCGACCAGAGAACCCGGCAGGAACGCGCGGACGTTGCCGATATCGACCGTGAAGCCACCCTTGACCTTGCCGGTGATAATGCCGATGACGGTCTCTTTTTTCTCGAACGCCTTGTTGAGATGATCCCAGGTGCGGATGCGTTCGGCCTTCTCTTTGCTGAACCTTGTTTCGCCGAAGCCGTCTTCAACGGTTTCCAGCGCCACTTCGATGCGATCACCGACTTTCACCGTGGCTTCCGCGCCATCGATCATGAATTCCGCAATCGGGATCACGCCTTCGGATTTGAGTCCCGCGTCGACAATGACGACGTCGTTCTTCACTTCGAGCACGATCGCGTGGACGATGGTGCCCGGCTGCATGGATTGTCCGCCGGTCAGGCTCTGTTCAAACAGTTCAGCAAAACTTTCGCTCATTCAGTACGCTCTAGTGACTCAAGTTCCGAGGCATCATCATGTTGCTCCGGGCCAGATTTTGACGGCCGCAATCCTTGCAGCCTTGTGGATGTTCGGCTTAAGGTTCAGGCGGTCCGACGAGACTTTTCAGGGCCGGATTCAAGCTCAGAATCCTGTCGATTTCCGCCAGCACTTCAGCCGGCTTGAGATGTGTGGTGTCCACGATAATCGCGTCGCTCGCCGGCACCAAAGGCGCCACCGAACGGCTGCGATCCCGCTCATCACGAGCGCGGACCTCCCCACAAAGGGCACGTAGTGTAGCGCTGGCGGCCTCCCCGCTCAACTCAAGCCCGCCCAGCTGCAAAAATCGCCTGCGGGCGCGTTCCTCGGCGCTGGCCTCGATGAAAATTTTCAAGGTCGCGTCCGGAAAAACCACGGTGCCCATATCGCGGCCATCGGCGACCAAGCCGGGCAACCGGCGAAAAGCCTGCTGGCGTTCAAGCAACGCAGCACGCACCGCCGGGGCAACGGCAATTTGCGAGGCGAGTCCGCCGGTGGCTTCCTCACGCACGGCCGCCGTCCAGTTCTCGCCATCGACGAGAATGGCTTCGTCCGCTTCGCTAGCGCCGACGAATTCGATCTCCAACCTCGCCGCAATTTTTGCCACCGCAAAAGCATTCGCCAGATCGATGCCCGCACGTTGCGCCGCCAGCGCCAGAATCCTATAGAGCGCGCCGCTGTCGAGCCGATGCCATGCGAGCCGCGCGCTCAGCCAGCGCGTGACCATGCCCTTGCCCACACCGCTCGGACCGTCGACGGCGATGACTGGAGCTGCAGCCGTACTACCGATCGTCACGATTGCGGATCGGCCGAAATTTTCAGGCCGGCACCGCCCGCGAGTTCTACGAAGCCCGGAAACGAGGTATCCACATTGGCGCAATCGAGAATCGTCAGCGGCGCCTGCGCGCGCAACGCCGCAATCGCAAAGCTCATCGCAATGCGGTGATCACCGTGCGAATCCACCGTGCCGCCACGCAAGCTGCCGCCGGTGATTCGCGCGCCATCGGGCTGCGCGAGCGCGGCGATACCGAGCGCTTCGAGGCCGTCGCACATCGCGGCGATGCGGTCGCTTTCCTTGACGCGCAATTCCTCAGCGCCGGTGATAACGGTAGTGCCCTGCGCGCAGGCGGCGGCAATGAATACGGCCGGCATTTCATCGATCGCCAGCGTTACCAGATCGTGGCCGATATCGATTGCACGCAGTTGCGACGGCGCACGTACCAGCAGGTCCGCCACCGGTTCGCCGCCAACATCGCGTAGATTGCGCAGCTCGATCGCAACACCCATGCGCCGCAGAATTTCGATGATGCCGTCGCGCGTGGGATTGATGCCGACACCACGCAGCAGCAATTCCGAACCCGGCACGATCGCAGCCCCGACCATGAAGAATGCCGCCGAGGAAATATCCGCCGGCACCGCAACGTCGGCCGCGTGCAGCCGTTGGCCGCCCGCGAGTGCTGCAACGCCCGCGCCGCTTTCAACTTTCACGCCGAATGCGCGCAGCATGCGCTCGGTGTGATCGCGGCTGATGCCGGGCTCGCGCACTTCGGTAATGCCTTCGGCATAAAGCCCTGCCAGCAACAGGCCGGATTTCACCTGCGCGCTGGCGACAGGCGAGGCGTAACTGATCGCGGATAACTTCGTCGCCGGCACAATGCGCAGCGGTGCGGTGCCGGCAGGCGTGGTCTCGATCTGCGCGCCCATTTGACGCAAGGGTTCGACGATGCGGCGCATCGGCCGCCGCGACAGCGAAGCGTCGCCAATCAATTCGCTGGCAAATTTTTGCCCCGACAACAGACCGGACATCAGGCGCATCGACGTGCCGGAATTGCCGAGATCGAGCGCAGTCGCAGGCGCCTTCAAGCCATACAGACCGACGCCATGCACGCGCAGATGTGTGGCGCTCAGCTGTTCGATTTCCACACCCATCGCACGGAACGCGCGCATCGTGCAGAGGCAATCTTCGCCGCTCAGAAAGCCGGTGATTTCCGAAGTGCCTTCGGCAAGTGCTGCAAACATCACGGCGCGATGCGAGATGGATTTATCGCCCGGTACTTGCAGCGCGCCGGCCAGCTGGCCGCCGGCTTCAACGTGATAATTGAGCATCGTCATCGAGGCTTATTCGATCCTGGCGAGATGGCGTTCACGCACCGCACGCGCATGCTCGAATACCTCGCCGAGCTGCTGCCACTCGCCGCGCTCGATCAATTGATGCAGCCGTTGCAGTTCGTCGATCTGGCGTTGCAGCAGCGCCGCAATCTGCGTGCTGTTCGCGCGCACGATGTCATGCCACATGCGCGGACTGCTCGACGCGATGCGGGTGAAATCGCGGAAGCCGCCACCGGCGTTCGGGAAGATATCGACATCCGCGCCTTCGAGCCGCGACAGCATATCGACGAACGCAAACGCCAGCAGATGCGGCAGATGCGAAGTGGCGGCGAAGATCGCATCGTGGCGCGCCGGCTCCATCGTGACGACGCGCGCGCCGACGGCTTCCCATAACTTCGCAATCAGCGTCTGCGCCGCAACATCCTGCTGCGCGTGTGGCGTGAGGATCACACGATGGCCGCGGAACAGGTCCGGCAGCGCATTGGCGACGCCGCTTTTTTCGGTGCCCGCGATCGGATGCGCGGCGACAAATTTCGGCAGCACCGTGCCGAAGACTTCCTGCGCTGCGGCGAGCACCGACTGCTTGGTGCTGCCGACATCGGTGATGATAGAATCGACACCGATGCCCGGTTTTGCTGCGTGTAGAGCATTTGCAGTGGCGAGCACCGGCACGGCGATCAGCACCACATCGGCGCCGCGCGCAGCATCGGCGGCGGAATCTGCAGAGACATCGATCACTCGATCTTGTAGCGCGCGTTGAATCTGCATACGGTCGGCGTCGAAGCCGACGATGGTTTCGACTACATTCGCCATGCGCGCGGCCTTCGCCAGCGAGCCGCCGATCAACCCAAGGCCGATGATGGCCAGCCGCCGGATCAACATGAAGCCGAACGATCCGCGCGCGGCAGCTTGCGTCGCAGCTTCATTTCAAAACGTCCTTGATCGCTGCAATGAAGCGCGTATTTTCAGCCACGGTGCCGACACTCACGCGCAAGTATTGCGGCATTTGATAGCTCGCCATCGGTCGTACGATCACGCCGCGTTCGAGCAGCGCGCGATGAATCGGCGCGGAATCACGGCCGAAACCGACGGTGATGAAATTCGCCTGCGACGGTAAAACTGTCAGCGAAAGCGCTTTCATCTCGCGCCGCAGCCGCGAGGATTCGCTGGCATTCAGCTCGACGGCGCGCGTCACATGTTCCTGATCGCCGAGTGCGACTTCCGCCGCCAGCAGCGCGAAATGATTCAGATTGAATGGCTGCCGCACGCGATTCAGCAAATCCGCCAGCGCACGATGCGACAGCGAATAGCCCGCGCGCAAACCGGCCAGTCCATACGTCTTCGAGAAGGTGCGCGTGACGATCAGGTTCGGATAGCGATCGAGCCAGGCGCGCGTGTCCGGTCGCAGCGAAGGATCAAGATATTCCTGATACGCCTCGTCGAGCACCACCAGCGTGTGCGACGGCACATGCTTGAGGAACGCTTCGATTTCATCCGGCCGCATCCAGGTGCCGGTGGGGTTATTCGGGTTGACCAGAAACACGACGGTGACATCGCTGCGCAGCGCCTTGGCGAAGCCTTCCAGATCGTGGCCGTAAGGCATGTCCGGATGATTTTCCGGCAACGCCGGCACCACCACGCTTTCCGCATCCTGCGCTTGCGCGACGATCGGATACACCGCGAACGCATGTGCCGAATACATCGCCGCGCGGCCGGGGCCGAGAAACACGCGCGAGATAAATTCGATGATGTCGTTGGAGCCGTTACCGAGCGTGATGCGTTCAGGTTCGATGTCGTGAAACTCGGCGATCTTTTTCTTCAAGCGGAAGCCGGCGCCATCTGGATAACGCGCGATATCGTTGTCGGTGATGTGCGCCGCGAGCGCTTCCTTGACTTTTGGACTCGGGCCAAGCGGGTTCTCGTTAGACGCCAGCTTCACCGCATTATCGATCCCCAGCCGGCGCTGCAATTCGTCGATCGGCATGCCGGGCGAATACGGTTCCAGGCCGAGTACGCCGGCAATCGCGTTTTTCAGAAACGGCTGTTCGGTCGTCATCGTGTTCATCACAGCACCGCCCGTGGATAAGAGCCGAGGATTTTGAAGAAGGCCGCGCGCTTGCGCACTTCGTCGAGCGCGGCCGCGATCATCGCGTCGCTGCGATGACCTTCCAGATCGAGGAAGAAATTGTAATCCCAGAGTCCGCGGCGGCTCGGCCGCGATTCGATCTTGCTCAAGTTGATTCCGGCCGCGGCAAACGGTTCCAGCAACCGGAACAGCGCACCCGCTTCGCCGCCGGCGGGTGCGGAGCACACCAGCGAGGTGCGATCCGCGCCGGTGGATTCCGGATTTTGCCGGCCGATAACAAGGAAGCGCGTGGTGTTGTTGGGATCGTCTTCGATATTCGCGGCGAGAATCTGCAAGCCATACAGTTCGCCCGCCGCCGCACTCGCAATCGCTGCCGCGCCGCCAGCAACGCCGCTTTCGGCGACGCGTTTTGCGGCCACACCATTGCTGCCCACCGGCTCGCGCGGCACGCCGGGTAGCTTGGCATCGAGCCAGCGCCGGCATTGCGCGAACGACTGCGGATGCGAATACAAGACCTTGATGTCCTCGAGCCGCGCCTGCGTCGTCAGCAGCTGATGATGCACTGGCAGCCAGACTTCGCCGCAGATCGACAGCGGCGTGCTGGCCAGCAAATCGAGCGTCGAGACGATCATGCCTTCAGTCGAATTTTCGATCGGTACCACACCATAAGTGGCGCTGCCGGATTCCACATCGCGGAAGATTTCGTCGATCGCCGTGACTGCGCGCGCAGATACCTGCTGGCCGAAATGCTTGTACACCGCGGCCTGCGTATAAGTGCCTTCCGGGCCGAGATAAGCCACCGCCAATGGCGATTCCAAAGCCAGGCAAGCGGACATGATTTCGCGCATCAGCTTGGCCATCGTTTCATCCGCCAGCGGGCCGCCGAGTTCGCGGTTGTGTGCCATCGCACGGCGCAACACTTCGGCTTCGCGCGCGGGCCGATAGTGATCGCTATCGTCGCCACCACGCGCCTTGATGTCGCGCACTTCCTGCGCGATTTTCGCGCGCTGCGCGATCAACGCCTGGATCTGATCGTCGAGCGCATCGATGCGCACGCGCGCGGATTTCAGTTCGTCGTTCATCGTTCAGCTCGCCGCTGCGGGAATGATGCGGGTCGACAGCACACCACTGATCGCGCCGATTTCCGCAGCGAGCACCTCGGGAATCGGCGAATCGACATCCACCAGCGTGTACGCGAGTTCGCCGCGCGATTTGTTCAGCAGATCGGAAATGTTCAGATTGCGCTGCGCCAAAGCCGTGGTGATCTGGCCGACCATGTTCGGCACGTTGGCGTTGGCGATGCACAAACGATGCATGCCCGCGCCCTTTGAAAGAACCGCCTCGGGGAAATTCACCGAGTTGCGGACGTTGCCCTGTTCGAGAAATTCGCGCAGTTGATCGGCCACCATCATCGCGCAATTGTCTTCGGCTTCGTTGGTCGAAGCACCGAGATGCGGCGTGGCGATGACTTTGGAATTACCCTGCAATTTCACACTCGGAAAATCGCAGACATAAGCCTGCAAGTCTCCTGCCGCGAGTGCGGCCAGCACTGCGTCTTCATCGACGATTTCCGCACGCGCGAAATTCAGCAGTACGCCGGGCTTTTTCATCGATCGCAAACGCTGCGCATTGACGAAGCCGCGCGTCGCATCGAGCAGCGGCACATGCACGCTCAAGAATTGCGCGCGCGCAACCACATCATCGATACTACTGGCCTGCTGCACGCCGGAGTTGAGCTGCCAGGCGTTCTGCACGGTCATCGCGGGGTCGTAACCCCAGACCTGCATGCCGAGTTCGAGCGCGGCGTTGGCCACTTTAACGCCGATCGCACCGAGACCGATCACGCCGAGCGTCCGGCCCGGCAATTCCATGCCGGTGAAATTCTTTTTGCCGTCTTCAACTCGCTTGTGCAGCGTCGCATCGTCGCCGCTCAAACCCGCAACAAACTGCAAGGCCGGCGCGATATTGCGCGCCGCCAGCAGCATTCCGGCCAGCACCAATTCCTTAACTGCATTCGCATTGGCGCCGGGCGCATTGAACACCGGCACACCGCGCGCACTCATCAATTTCACCGGAATATTGTTGGTGCCCGCACCCGCGCGGCCAATGGCTTTTACCGAAGCCGGAATGCTCTGCTTGTGCAGATCGGCGGAGCGCAGCAGCAGTGCATCCGGCTCCAAAACGCTGGGGCCGACGAGATAACGCGCAGCCGGCAGACGCTCCAATCCCAGCGTGGAAATGTTGTTCAGCGTCTGGATTTTGTACATGGAAAAACTTCGGCTCGGCGGCGACGGGGCGCTATTGTGCAGGCGCGGGCGAGGAAGACAAAATTTGCTGCGGGGGCCGCTGCGATTTGCGGCGCATTGTGATCGTCAAAATCACAGTCTCGGCACTTGGCGAATTCAACGCTTTGCAACTGCGTCGAAAGCTTGCAGTAGTTCATCCACACTGTTCACCACGATCAAACGCTCGAACTGCGCAGACTTCAACAAACCCTGCTGCACCACATGCCGCAGGAACGCGACGAAGCCATCATAAAAGCCGGCGATGTTGAGCAGGGCGCAGGGTTTGTGGTGAATGCCGAGTTGCGTCCAGGTAAACATTTCGAGGATTTCTTCGAGCGTGCCGATGCCGCCGGGCAGCGCGACGAAGCCATCCGCCAATTCGCACATGCGCGCCTTGCGGGCGTGCATGCTGTCGACGATTTCCAGCGTACTCAAACCTTGATGCGCCAGCTCGCGCCCGACCAGCGATTGCGGAATCACGCCGACAACGCGGCCGCCTTCTGCGAGTGCCGCATCCGCAACCACGCCCATCAAACCGGCATGGCTGCCGCCGTAAATCACTGCGCAGTTTCGCTGCGCCAGCGCGCGGCCCAAGTCGTCAGCGGCCTTTGCAAACGCGGGATCGGCGCCGGCGCTTGAGCCGCAATAAATCGCCAGCGCGTGGATCAATTCCCTGCCCGTTCAAATAGCGCGGATAGAACTCAGATAGAACTCAGCCGCGCGTGCGCGCGAATTCCCGCATGTAATCCACCAGTGCCTGCACACCGGCTTCCGGCATGGCGTTGTAGATGCTGGCGCGCATGCCGCCGACCGAGCGATGGCCTTTCAAGCCCGGCAAATTCGCCGCTTTGGCGCCTTTCAGGAATTCGGCATCGAGCGCGGCATCGGGCAAGGTGAAGACGACGTTCATCCACGAGCGATCCGATTTCGCCACCGGATTGGTATAGAACGGCGTGGTATCGATCGCGTCATAAAGCAGCGCGGCCTTGTGCTGGTTGCGCTCGGCGATCACCTTCAAACCGCCTTCGCGCTTGAGCCACTGGAACACCAGCCCGCAGATATACCAGGCATAGCAGGACGGCGTGTTCAGCATCGATTCGTTGTCGGCCACCTGCTTGTAATCGAAGATCGACGGCGTCACCGGCAGCGCCTGGCCAAGCAGATCTTCGCGTACGATGACCATCGTGATGCCGGCCGGTCCGGCGTTCTTCTGCGCGCCGGCATAGATCAATCCGAACTTGCTCACATCGATCGGCCGCGACAGGAAAGTCGAGGAGAAATCCGCCACCAGCGGCACCTCGCCGACCTCCGGAATCCAGCCGAATTCAACGCCTTCGATGGTTTCATTCGGCGTGTAATGCACATAGGCCGCGTCCGGATCGAGCTTCCAGGTTTCGCGCGCCGGAATGTGATTGAAGCGGCTATCCACCGGTTTCGCGGCGATATTGGCCTTGCCGTACTTGGCAATTTCCTTCGCGGCCTTCAAACCCCAGGCGCCGGTGACGATGAAATCCGCACTGGTTTTGCCGCGCAGCAGATTCATCGGCACCGCGGCGAACTGACCGGTCGCGCCGCCCTGCATGAACAGCACTTTGTAGTTGGCGGGCACCCCGAGCAGATCGCGCAAGTCCTGCTCGGCCGCGGTTGCGATCGACATGAAATCCTTGTCGCGGTGGCTCATTTCCATCACCGACATGCCCGAGCCTCGCCAGTCAAGCAACTCGTCGCGCGCCTGCATGAGAACCGATTCCGGCAGCGTCGCCGGGCCTGCGCTGAAGTTGAACACGCGACTCATGGGTTAAGGCTCGTCTCGATTTCGGGAATGGTTTTTACAGCAGCTGACGACTGCGGGAGCGTGATTTACTCGCCGCCGTCTTCGGGGACATCCGGAGAAATTTCCGGCCCGGCATCATCACTGCCCGCATCCGCTTCCGGCAGTTCCGGCGCATCCGCCGCGACATCCGGCAAAGCAACCTCGGCGGCTTCGATGCGATCCAGCCCGACCAGCTTGTCGCCTTCGGTCGGTCGCGCGATACGCACGCCTTGCGTGTTGCGGCCGAGCTGCTTGATCTCGCTGGCGGCGATGCGGATCAGGCGGCCGCCATCGGAAATCAACATGATTTCGTGACGATCATGCACTTCGACGGCGCCGATCAGCTTGCCGCTTTTTTCGGACAAGGCCTGCGCGATCACGCCCTGGCCGCCGCGACCGCGCAGCGGGAAATGATCGATCACGGTGCGCTTGCCGTAGCCGGTTTCGGAAACCGTGAGCACGTCTTCGCCGCGCGCGACCAGCAGCGAGATCACCCGCGCACGACTGTCGCCCGTGATTGCGGCGACGCCATCGGTCTCGACGGTTTCGATTTCATCGGCACCATCGATTACTGCTTCGGTCTCGCTGGAGCCGTCGGTAATTTCACTATCAGCGGACGCACTTTCGTCATCCTCAGCCGCCGCATTTTTCAGCAGCCGCATACCGCGCACACCGGTCGCGCCGCGACCCATCGAACGCACATCGGCCTCGTTGAAGCGGATCACGCGGCCGCTGTCGGAGAACAGCAGCACGTCTTCGGTGCCGGAGGTCAGCGCCACGCTCACCAGTTCGTCATCCACCCGCAGATCGACCGCGATGATGCCGGCGGCACGCGGACGCGAGAAATCTTCCAGTGGTGTTTTCTTCACCGTGCCATTGCGCGTCGCCATGAAGACGAACTGGCCGCTATCGAACTTCTTCACCGGCAAGGCGACGGTGATGCGTTCGCCGTCTTCCAGCGGCACCATGTTGACGATCGGCTTGCCGCGCGAACCGCTCGCGCCGGCCGGCAGATCGAACACGCGCAGCCAGTACATGCGTCCGCGACTGGAGAAACACAGCAGCCAGTCGTGCGAATGCGCGGACCACAGGCCATGCACGTAATCAGTGTCTTTGGTGGTCGCTGCAGTGCGGCCGCGGCCGCCGCGACGCTGCACCTGATACTCGGTGAGCGCCTGCGCTTTCACATAACCCTGATGCGATAGCGTGACGATCATTTCCTGCGGCGGAATCAGATCCTCGCGGTTCAGGTCGAGCCCGAACGCGGTGATTTCAGTGCGGCGCTTGTCCGCATACTGCTCGCGGATTTCGAGCAGTTCAGCGCGGATGACTTCCATCAGGCGTTTTTCCGAACCGAGGATTTCGAGGTATTCCAGAATGGAATCCAACAACTCGCGGTACTCGCCGTGAATCTTGTCCTGCTCCAGCCCGGTGAGGCGTTGCAGACGCAGTTCCAGAATCGCCTGCGCCTGCGCTTCGGATAGTCGGTAGCCGGGCTTGCCCGGCGAGCCCGGGCCTTGTCGGCCGCTTTCGACAATGCCGAACTGTACCGCCAGATCGGCCGGACGCGAAGCATCCGCACCGGCGCGTTCCAGCATCGCCAACACCTGGCCCGGTTCCCAGATTTTGCTGGTCAAGCCGGCCTTGGCTTCGGCGGGGCCGGCCGAGTGGCGGATCAGCGCAATGACTTCGTCGATGTTCGCCAGCGCGACAGACAAGCCCTCCAACACATGCGCGCGTTCGCGTGCCTTGCGCAGCAGGAATGCGGTGCGGCGGGTGACGACATCGCGCCGGTGACGCAGGAAAATTTCCAGCAGCTGTTTCAAGCCCAGCGTTTTCGGCTGGCCGCCATCAAGCGCGACAATGTTGATGCCAAACGCGGTCTGTAATTGCGTCTGCTGATACAAATTATTCAGCACCACATCCGCGTTCTGGTCGCGGCGCAACTCGAATACCACGCGCATGCCGTCTTTGTCAGACTCATCACGAATTTCAGTAATACCTTCGAGTTTTTTCTCTTTAATAAGCTCGGCAATACGTTCCTGCAAGCGCGCCTTGTTGACCTGATACGGCAGCTCGGTGACGACGATCGCTTCGCGCTCGCCACCCTTCTCGAATTCCTCGATATGCGTGCGTGCGCGCAGCACGATGCGGCCGCGGCCAGTGGCATAAGCCTCGACCACGCCGGCAGCATCGAGAATCAAACCCGCAGTCGGGAAATCCGGCGCCGGCACGAACTTCATCAAGGCCGCGAGATCGAGTTCCGGGTTGTCGATGAGCGCCACGCAGGCATCCATCACCTCGCCGAGATTATGCGGCGGGATATTGGTCGCCATGCCGACCGCGATGCCGGACGAACCATTCACTAGCAGCTGTGGAATGCGCGTCGGCAGCACTACCGGCTCGGTGTCTTTCTCGTCATAGTTGGGCACGAAATCAACGGTTTCGGAATCGATGTCTGCCAGCATTTCCGAGGTCAGCCGCGCCATGCGGCACTCGGTGTAGCGCATCGCCGCCGCGCGATCGCCATCGATCGAACCGAAGTTGCCCTGGCCATCCACCAGCGGATAGCGCATGGAGAAATCCTGCGCCATGCGCACCAGCGCGTCGTAGGCTGCGGTATCACCGTGCGGATGATATTTACCGATGACGTCGCCGACCACGCGCGCACATTTGATGTACGGCCGGTTCCAGGTATTGCTGAGCTGGCTCTGCGCGAACAGGATGCGGCGATGCACCGGCTTCAAGCCATCGCGCGCATCCGGCAGCGCACGGCCGACGATCACGCTCATCGCGTAGTCGAGATACGACTTCTGCATCTCGTCTTCGAGATTGACGTTCAGGAGTTCTTTGGCGAAATCGCTCATGCGGGATTCATTCGGGATGATTCGGGAAACTCGATCGCGCGCGGTGCGCGGGATCAGCCCTGTTTTTCTGTTGAGACGATGGCTGTAAAGCTCCGAATTTTATCACAGCACGGCGGCGCTTACGGCGCTGCTGAGCTGGTGCCTACGAGTTGCGGTCCATGCCACCCGAAGCAAGCCAAGCGCAGCAGGATGCGAATGCGGGGCGCACCGCGGCTTGCGGATCAAACGCCGGGCAATTTCGACGCGACTACGCTCCAGGCCGGAAACGCTACACCCGCGATTCCGAGCAACGTCGCGGTCGCGGCCGAGGCGAATCCCAGCAGCGTCGCCCAGTGCAGCCGGCCCAGATTGCGCCGGTCGTAAATCATCAGCGGGATGAACAGGCACAAGGCGAGGATCTGTGTTGCTGCATGGCCCGCCAGCACCGGTGGCGCGATCGGGAAACGGCCGAGCGCCGGCGCAATCAGCAGCAATCCTGCCGATAGCATCAAGCGCTTGTGGGCGTTGGCATTGCGGCGATGGCGCCAACCGAGCGCGATCAAGGGAATGTAGGCCAGCAACTCGGCCAGCGGCACCGCGGTCCAGCCCAGCGCCGTGGCGAATGGCGGCGCGCTGCCTCGGGCGACGCCGCCGACCGTGGTGAGATACATCACCGGAATCATCGCCGCGGCCAGCAACATGCCGCCGATGCCGAGCCGCATGTGCAGATCGCGCCGGCCGGCGCCGATCAGCAGCGTCTGCATGTAGAACACGAGCAACCATAGGCTCAGCATCATGCCATGCAGTACCACCAACGCATTCAGCGTTGGATTCGGTCTGGGATAATGAACCAGACCGCGCAGGTAAAAGCTGGGCGCAAAACCGACCAAGGCTGCGGCGATCATGACGACCGCCATCGATGTAAAAAAGCAGCGCCCGGAGCGGTGCTCCGAATCCATCACTGCGGTGGTCATCCTCGCCCGGCGAATCCCTTAATCTTCGATCAGATGAGATTACAAGAGCACTGATTGCTTGTGAAGCTAATAGTGAAGTTGATGGTAAAGCTGATGACGGCGACCTGAATGGATTATGACGTAGCCATCGTCGGCGGCGGTGCTGCGGGTTTGATGTGTGCGATCACCGCCGGCCAGCGCGGGCACCGTGTGCTGCTGCTGGAACATGCCGAGCGCGTCGGCAAGAAGATCCTGATGTCCGGCGGCGGGCGCTGCAACTTCACCAATCTGCACGTCGCGCCGCAGAACTATCTGTCGGCCAATCCGCACTTCTGCAAATCTGCCCTCGCCCGTTATACGCCGTGGGATTTCATCGCGATGGTGGAACGCCACGGCATTGCGTACCACGAAAAGGAACTGGGCCAGCTGTTCTGCGATGTGTCCTCGAAACAGATCCTGCAGATGCTACTGGACGAATGCGCCACGGCCGGGGTGCGCATCGTGCTGAACTGTGAAGCGGAGCGCATCGAACAGGCTGCGAATGGCTTTGCACTGCGCACCGGTATTGGCCCGTTCAGCGTCCGCTCGCTGGTGATTGCCACCGGCGGGCTTTCGATCCCCAAGATGGGTGCCACCGGTTTCGGCTATGAACTCGCAAGGCAGTTCGGCCACAACGTACTGCCCACGCGCGCCGGGCTGGTGCCGCTGACCCTGAGCGGCACGCATCTGGACCATTACGCCGATCTCAGCGGCCTCACGGTGCCCATCGAAAGCCACTGCAATGGCGCGCACTTCAAGGCCGGCCTGCTGTTCACCCATCGTGGCCTCAGCGGGCCTGCGCTGCTGCAAATTTCTTCGTACTGGCAACCGGGCGATGATCTACGGCTGGATTTGCTGCCGGAGCAATCCGCCGCCGACGTTCTCATCGAGCAGCAACGTGTCCGCCCGGCCATCGAACTAAAAACCGCGCTGGCCGAACTGCTCCCGAAACGCCTCGCGCAGCGCCTCTGTGAACTCGGGTTCGGCAACCTGCCCTTGCGTCAATATCGCGCCGCACAACTACAAACCATCGGCGAGCAATTACAGGCCTGGCCGGTCACCGCCAGCGGCACCGAAGGTTATCGCACCGCGGAAGTTACGCTCGGCGGCGTGGATACGAACGAACTCTCCTCATCGACGATGGAATCCCGCCGCATCCCCGGGCTTTATTTCATCGGCGAAGTGGTCGATGTCACTGGCTGGCTTGGCGGCTTCAACTTTCAATGGGCCTGGGCTTCGGGCTATGCGGCGGGTCAGGCGGTGAAATAAGCGCGGGGGTAGTGCCCCGGCATTTCAGGCGAATTGCAGAGTCATGGAACCACGCAGGCGGGTCATGATCTTGGTTGAATTCGGTGGACATCTATCTGGCGGCTACGATGCCGCGAACGGAGATGTTCATGGAACACATGACGAGGCGAATATTCACCAAGGAATTCAAGCTGGAGGCGGTGAAGCTGGTCAAGGAGCAGGGCTACAGCAAGCTCAAGACGGCGAAGAGTCTGGATATTTCGGACAACAGCATCACGCTGTGGATCAAGCAGTATGACGAAGGCCGGCTGATGCAGATACCTGGCCCGATGAGTCGTTCGCCGGAGCAGGAGAAGCTGCTGAAGCTGCGGCGGGAGCTGCAGGAAGCGCGGATAGAGCGCGACATCCTAAAAAAGCCGCGGCGTACTTTGCCAAGCATTCAAAGTGAAGTACGCCCGGATTGACTTGCAGTGCAAACAGTATCCGCTGGAGCGGCTGTGCGCGGCGGTGGAAGTTTCGCTGAGCGGGTTTCACCGTTATCGGCTGGAACCCGAATCGCCGCGGGCGGTCGCCAATCGCGGCCTGCTCACGGCGATCCGTGCGCGGCATCTGGAAAGTGATGGAACCGATGGCGCTCCACGCATTCACCGCGATCTGCTGGATGAAGGTCGGAGCAACGCGTCCAGCGGCTGATGCGGCGTCACGGCATCCGCTGCTGTGTCCGGCGTCGCTACAGGGCCACCACGGACTCCCGGCACCCGCATCCGGTGGCGGCGAACCTCTTGAAACAGGAATTCACGGTGGCGGCGCCCAATCGTACCTGGGTGGCCGACATCACCTACATTCGCACTGGCGAGGGCTGGTTATATCGGGCTGCGGTACTGGACTTGTATTCACGCGCTCTGATCGGATGGGCCATGTCCGAGCGCATCAATCGCGAGCTGGTGATGCAGGCCATGACGATGGCGATTCAGAACCGCAAGCCGGCGTCCGGCCTGATCCATCACAGTGATCGCGGCAGCCAGTACGCCAGCGATGATTTCCAAAGGCGGCTGAAGGCAAATCAGATCGTGCCGAGCATGAGTGGCGCCGGCAACTGCTACGACAATGCGGTGATGGAGAGTTTCTTCCACAGTCTCAAGACCGAGCGCGTGCATCTTCGGCGTTACCCAACCCGTGACGAGGCGCGCACCGATCTGTTTCAGTACATCGAGGTTTCCTACAATCGCCGACGAAGGCACTCTCCCACGGCTATCAAACCCCGTTGGGCTTCGAGCGCAGCACGGCTCTCGTTGCCTGACTTATCAGTCCACCCAATCAAACCAAGATCAAGAGAGCAGCCCTTTCAGTTTAAGAGGCGCTAAATCTATGGGTGGTGATAAATTCAGAATGCTGCGAGATAGCTCATGGCTTATACCGAAATATCTGGTGCCGAGCAGAGGCATCACATGCCGCCGTTCAGCGCAATATCTAGAAGGCTTTAGTCTATCGAGCCCTCGCCGATACCATCACAGATACCATCATCTAGAGCTTGCTCGACGTACGAGCGAGGTTTATCTGCTACGGATCGCGCCCATCTCCCGCCCTTATCAATCATAGGCCGGCAGTGATTGCGATCCACGGGGCAGTCCAATTCAATATCGCGTTTGTCCACGCTACTTCGGGCGACGCTGACAGCTCACCCGCGCGCAGGCGATAATCCGCGCCCTGCTGTGATCGAATCATCAGTGCCCGACGTCATCCACACCGCTTTGACCCAGCCCGAACTGCCTGCGTCCGGGAGCGTTGCGTGCTGGAGCGGGCTGCCGGAGGCGAGCCTTGCGCTGGCGATTGCGGAAGCCGCGCGCCGCCACAACGGCCTGGTGATTGCGGTTACGGCGGGCGAGCAGCGTGCATACAAGCTGGAAGAAGAATTGCAGTTTTTCCTGGGCTCCGAGATGCCGTTGCTGCATTTCCCGGATAAGGAAACGCTGGCTTACGATGCGTTTTCACCGCATCAGGAGATTCTCTCCGAGCGGCTTGCCGCGCTTTATCGGCTGCCGCAACAGCAGCGCGGCGTGTTGATCCTGACGGTGGCGACGCTGCTGGAACGCATGCCGCCGCGCGAGTGGCTCGATGGCCGCGTGTTCATGCTCAAGGCGGGCCAGAAACTCGATGGCAAGGCGTTCCGCGAGCGCTTGGTGAATGCGGGGTATCAGAGCGTTTCGGAAGTGTCGATGCAGGGCGAGTTTGCCATTCGTGGCGCGCTGGTGGATGTGTTTCCGATGGGTACGCGCGAGGCTTACCGGCTCGATCTGTTCGATGATGAGATCGAATCGATCCGCCGCTTCGATCCGGAAACACAGCGCTCCACCGACAAGGTGGCGGAAATGCGCCTGCTGCCGGCGCGCGAGTTCCCCACCGACCGCGAAGGCATTGAAACCTTCCGCCGCCGCTACCGCGAATATTTCACCGGCGATCCGGCGCGTTCGCGCATCTATGCGGAGGTGAGCAAGACGCTGATGCCGGGTGGGATCGAGGCTTATCTGCCGCTGTTCTTCGCGCACACGGCAACGGTCTTCGATTACCTGCCGGCGAGCAGCCTGTTCATCGAGATCGATGATGTCGGCGCGGCCGTGAGCCACGAATGGCAGCAGATCAACGAACGCTTCGAGCGCTACGGCGGCAATCTCGAACGGCCGCTGATGAAGCCGGCCGATCTGTTCATGGAACCCGCGACTGCGCTGGAACGCCTGCATCGCGCGCCGCGGATTCGTTTGCGGATTGCGGGAGCGGAGGTTGCGATCAGCGTCGGCGCGGATTCAATCTGCACCGAGTTCGATGCGCATCTGCTGACTGCGGGCGGCGAAAAGCTGCGTGGGTTCCTGCGCGAATCCGCAGACAATCTGCCGCAGCAGCGCGTGCTGTTTGTCGCGGAATCCGCAGGACGCCGCGAGGCGGTGATCGACTGGCTCAAGCCGCTCGGCATTCTGGCGCGCGTGCATGAGCGGTGGTCCGACTTCGTTGCCGGCAATAACCGCTATGGCATCGTCATCGGCCCGTTGCAGGAAAGCTTCCGTATCGATGGCCGTCTGGCCTTGATCGCGGAGCCTCAGATCTTCGGCAATCGCACCGTTGCCGTATTGCGCAAGCGCGGCAAAGTGCGCGATCCGGAAACCATCCTGCGCGATCTCAACGATCTGAAGCCGGGCGCGCCAGTGGTGCATGTCGCGCACGGTGTAGGCCGCTATCTGGGTTTGCAGCGGCTCGATGCGGGCGGCATCGAGGCCGAGTATCTGGTGCTGGCCTATGCCGATGGCGACAAGCTCTATGTGCCGGTCGCGTCGCTCAACCAGATTCATCGCTATACCGGCGCCGAAGCGGAGGCTGCGCCGCTGCACACCCTCGGTTCGGAGCGCTGGGGCAAGGCGCAGGCGAAGGCGCGCGAACGTGCGGCGGATGTCGCCGCCGAGTTGCTATCGATCCAGGCGCGGCGCGCGGCGAAGCCGGCGATGGCCTTGCCGTTTTTCGAGGACGACTACGCCACGTTCTGCAGCGGCTTTCCGTTCGAGCCGACGCCGGATCAGCAGAAGGCGATCGATGCGGTGCGCGCCGATCTCACCGCAGACAAGCCGATGGATCGCGTGGTCTGCGGCGATGTCGGCTTCGGCAAAACCGAGGTCGCACTGCGTGCCGCGTTCATCGCCGCGCGCGCTGGCAAACAGGTGTGCGTGCTGGCGCCGACGACGTTGCTGGTACAACAGCACGAGAAGAATTTCCGCGATCGATTCGCCAACGACGATGCGGCGACCGGAAGGCCGATCCGAGTCGGCGGGCTTTCACGTTTGCGCTCGGCCAAGGAGCAGGCGGCGATGTTGCAGGAGCTGGCCGATGGCAAGCTCGATATCGTCATCGGCACGCATCGCCTGCTGCAACCCGATGTGCGCTTCGCGGACCTCGGCCTGGTGATCGTCGATGAAGAACATCGCTTCGGCGTGCGTCACAAGGAACGCCTGAAAAACCTGCGCGCGGAAGTGCATCTGCTGACGCTCACGGCCACGCCGATTCCGCGAACGCTGAACATGAGCATGGCAGGCTTGCGCGATCTTTCGATCATCGCCACCCCGCCCGCTTCGCGCTTGTCGATCCGCACCTTCGTCGCCGAATGGGACAATGCGCTGGTCTACGAAGCCTGCCTGCGCGAACTCAAGCGCGGCGGCCAGGTGTATGTGCTGCACAACGAAGTGAAGGACATCGAGCGCTTCGCCAGCGAGTTGCAAACGCTGGTGCCGGAAGGCCGCGTGCGCGTGGCGCATGGCCAGATGCGCGAACGCGAACTGGAGCAGGTGATGCTCGATTTCTATCACGCGCGCTTCAATATTCTGGTGTGTACGACCATCATCGAATCCGGCATCGATGTGCCGACGGCGAACACTATCGTCATCGACCGCGCGGATCATCTGGGTCTGGCGCAGTTGCATCAGCTGCGCGGACGTGTCGGCCGCAGTCATCATCGCGCGTATGCGTATCTGATGGTGCCGAGCAAGCGCGGCCTCTCCGCCGATGCAGCGAAGCGGCTCGAAGCGATCGAAACGCTCGGTGAACTCGGTTCGGGTTTCGCGCTCGCCACGCACGACCTCGAAATTCGCGGCGCGGGCGAACTGCTCGGCGAGAATCAATCCGGCCAGATCGAGGAAGTCGGGTTCACGCTGTATGCGGAACTGCTGGCGAACGCGGTGCGCGCGATCAAATCCGGCAAGCTCGACGACACGCCGTTTGGGGCATCTGCTTGCGAGGTTGATCTCGGCGTTTCCGCGCTGATTCCGGAGCGCTATGTGCCCGATGTCCACACGCGACTGGTGCTGTACAAGCGCTTGGCGGAGACGCGCAACGAGGCAGCCTTAAGCGAACTCAAGGTCGAGATGATCGACCGCTTCGGTCTGCTGCCGGCGCAGACCGAGCGGCTGTTCGAGGCGGCGCTGCTGCGTCAGCAGGGCGAACGCATCGGCCTGATCAAAATCCGCGCCGGCAGCAAAACTGCCGCACTGGATTTCGGTCCTCAGCCGAAGGTGGAATCGATCAAACTGATTAAACTGATTCAGACACAGCCGAAGGTCTACAAGCTCGAAGGCCAGAAACGGCTCAACATCCAGTCACAGGATTTCGAGCAGGACGACAACCGCGCACCGCTGCTGTCCGCGCTGCTGA
>CAJCJH010000060.1 GCA_903970615.1 Rhodospirillales bacterium | reverse complement strand
CGATACCGTAGCCGCCAATACTTCGATCCGTCGGGCATCACGATCAAAGTGAGGCCGTGTCCGGCCGACATGGTGTACTTCGCCTCGCGCGGTTTGGCGTTGCGGACTTCCAGCTCGGTAAGCTTTGTAGCCATGTGTAGTAACAGGTTCGATGTTCGACCTAATTGTGTAGCAAAACGCTTTTGTCCGCATCTTTGCTACACAAATTGCTACACAGGCGCTGACGGCTTCCATTGGTATTTGTCGGAAGCCGTAGGCATAAAAAAACCCGCATTTCTGCGGGCTTAGAACCTCTTCCGGATTATTTTGGAATCGACCGGAAGCTATATTGGCTGGGGGACTAGGACTCGAACCTAGATAAACAGAGTCAGAATCTGTTGTCCTGCCATTAGACGATCCCCCAATTCGGCTACATCGAGGCTCCAGCGTGGGTCTCGATGGCAGACGGTGGTTTGGCTTTGCTCGAAGGCCCGTAGACAGCCGTTGTTCGTTAGCGCTTCGAGTACTGCGGCGCGCGGCGGGCTTTATGCAGACCAACCTTCTTGCGTTCGACTTCGCGGGCGTCGCGGGTGACCAGACCGGCGGCGCGCAGCGGCGGGCGCAGCGCTTCGTCGTACTTGATCAGCGCGCGGGTGATGCCGTGGCGAATCGCACCGGCCTGACCGGAAGGGCCGCCACCGGCGACGGTGACCATGATGCTGAAACGGGTCAGCGAGTCGGCGATTTCGAGCGGCTGGCGCACCAGCATGCGCGAGGTTTCGCGGCCGAAATACTGCTCGACGGTTTTGCCGTTGATGCTGATCTCGCCCTTGCCGGGGCGCAGGAAAACTCGGGCGGCGGCGGACTTGCGGCGGCCGGTGCCGTATTGCTGATTGGCGGGTTGCTTGAGCGTGGCCATGTCTTAAACCTTGGAAATTGAGAGCGTCTTGGGCTGCTGCGCGGTGTGCGGATGCTCAGCGCCGGCGTAGACCTTGAGTTTGCGGAATTGGGCATAACCCAGCGGACCTTTCGGCAACATGCCTTTTACGGCCTTTTCGATCACGCGCTCGGGATGCTCGTTGATCATTTTCTGCAAGCTGGTGGACTTGATGCCGCCCGGATATTCCGTGTGGCGCCAGTAAATCTTGTCCTGGAATTTGTTGCCGGTTGCGTGAATCTTCTCGGCGTTGATGACGACGACATAATCGCCGGTATCGATATGCGGAGTGAATTCGGGCTTGTGCTTGCCGCGCAGACGGCGGGCAACTTCGGTGGCGAGACGGCCGAGGGTCTGGCCTGCCGCGTCAACCAACACCCAATCACGCCGGGCGGTTTCGTTAGTGGCGAAATACGTGCTCATTTTTCCTGCTCTGCTTAGGCCCTTGAACATCGACATCCGGGCTGATTGTTATTCAGTTGCCAAAAAAACTCGGGCAACCTCGAAAGAGCGCGGATTGTAGGATTCTGGCGCCGGCAACGCAAGTCAGTTGCAAACATTTCACAGGCTGCGCACGAACCGCTTCATCGCTGCCATTCATGGCGAGACGGCGTGCTTTCGGTAACACCCCGCTTGGCCATCCGCGGCCAGCCGTTCGGGCTCATGGCGAGCATGCTCGCGCGGCACGGCCCCTCAGCCGCCGAAGTTGATCTTGGCTTCGAGGTTGGCGCGCGAATCCGCATTCGCGAGCGCTTCTTCCATTTCGATGACGCCGTCCTTGTAGAGTTTGTAGAGCGACTGATCGAAGGTCTGCATGCCGCGATCGGACGACTGCGTCATCGCATCGCGCATGTCGTCGATACGGCGGCTGACGATCAATTCGGCGATGTAAGGCGTATTGATCATCACCTCGACCGCGGCGACGCGGCGACCATCCTTGCCGCGCACCAGCCGCTGCGAAACGATGGCGCGCAAGGTCATCGAAAGATCCAGATAGAGCTGATCTCGGCTGTCGTCCGGATAAAGATTGATGATGCGCTGCATCGCCTGGTAAGAATTGTTCGCGTGCAAGGTTGAGATCGCCAGATGGCCGGTGTTGGACAACTGCAGGCAGGCATCCATGGTCGATCGCGTGCGCACCTCGCCGATCAGGATCACATCGGGCGCTTCGCGCAGGCTGGATAACAGCGCGCGATCGTAGCTCACCGTGTCCTGCCCGACTTCGCGCTGGTTGACGATCGAGCGCTTGTTAGGATGCACGAACTCGATCGGATCCTCGATCGTCAGCAAATGGCTGGCACTGTTTTCGTTGCGGTGATTCATCATCGCCGCCAGCGTGGTCGATTTGCCGGAACCGGTGGCGCCGACCATCAGGATCAAGCCGCGCTTGTGCATCATCAAATCCGCCAGCGCTGGCGGCATTTTCAAATCATCGAGCCGTGGAATGGCGGCGCGCACATAGCGCAGACACATCGCCAGCGTGCCGCGCTGGGTGAAGACGTTGACACGAAACCGGCCGAGTCCGCCGGCTTGCGTAGCGAGATCGATTTCCAGATTCTTGGCGACGTATTCCTGCTGCTCTGGCGTGAGAATGCTGAACACCAGTTCCTTGACGAATTCGCTGGTCATCACGCTGTTGCCGACCGCCAGCAGTTCGCCTTCGACGCGCAGCATCGGCGTCGCCCCGGCGGTGAAATAAATATCGGACGCGCCCTGTTCGACCGCGAGCTTCAGAAACGGCAGGATTTTTATCACTAGATTTGCGGCTGGAATTTACGGCGTTGGTGTTAGCGTCGGACCAAAACGGCTTGGGTCTCGTCTGGCTTCATCTGCATGGCTTTCACGGTTTCGTCGTTCTGCAAATCCTCGCGCGCGCGGGTGGATTGCAGCTTGATGCGCAAGCGCAATTCGTTCTGCGAATCGGCATTGCGGATGGCTTCATCGTATGAAATCACACCGGATTCAAACAGCGAAAACAGGAATTGATCGAAGGTGAACATGCCCTGCTCATTGGAGCGCGACATCACTTCCTTGATGCCGGTGACTTCGCCCTTGAAAATCAGATCCGAAATCAGCGGCGAATTGATCATGATCTCCAGCGCCGCCGCGCGACCGCCGGTTTCGCGGCGCACCAGACGCTGCGAAATGATGGCGCGCAGGTTCAGGCTGAGATCCATCAGCACCTGTTCGCGCTTTTCCTCGGGGAAGAAATTGATCACGCGATCGAGCGCCTGGTTGGCGCTGTTCGCATGCAAAGTGGACAACACCAAATGGCCGGTTTCGGCAAACTGGATCGCATATTCCATCGTCTCGCGCGTGCGGATTTCACCGATCTGGATCACGTCCGGTGCCTGGCGCAGCGTATTCTTCAGCGCCGCTTCCCACGACAGCGTGTCCTGCCCGACCTCGCGCTGCGTCACCATGCAGCCGCCATGCGGATGCACATATTCAACCGGGTCTTCGATGGTGATGATGTGACCCTTGGTGTTCTGGTTACGGTAGCCCAGCATCGCCGCCAGCGAAGTGCTTTTGCCGGAACCGGTGGCGCCGACCATCAACACCAACCCGCGCTTTGCCAGCACCACTTCTTTCAAGACCTCCGGCAGCTGCAATTGCTCGAATGTCGGGATTTCCGTGGTGATCGTGCGCAATACGCCGCCGACCTGATTCATCTGCACGAACGCGCTCACGCGAAAGCGGCCGATGCCCGGCGGACTGATCGCAAAATTGCATTCGTTGGTGGCCTCGAATTCCTTGATCTGCCGGTCGTTCATCAGCGAGCGCATCAGCAGCGCTGAATTCTCGCCGCTAAGCGGCTTTTCCATCACCGGCGTGATCTGCCCGTCGAGCTTGATCGCGGGTGGAAAACCGGCCGTGAGAAACAGATCGGAGCCGCCTTTCTGCTTCATCATGCGAAGCAGATCCTGAATCAGTTTGACCGCCTGGTCGCGTTCCATCGTTATCTCCGGATTCTTGCGGATGCTGGATCGTTGGTAGTCGAATCAGGCGGCGAAGTCGAATTTGTTTTCGGCTTTCGCACGCGCTTCGGCAACATCGACCTTCTGCGCCTTCACCAGTTCTTTAAGATTCTGATCGAGCGTCTGCATACCGTCGCGCGCGCCGGTCTGGATCGCGGAATACATCTGCGCGATTTTGTTCTCCTTGATCAGCGAACGCACCGCCGGCGTACCGATCAGGATTTCGTGCGCCGCGATGCGGCCGCCGCCTTTTTTCTTCATCAGCGTCTGCGCGATCACCGCGCGCAGGCCGGTGGAAAGCATGGCGCGCACCATGTCTTTTTCCGCGGCGGGAAACACGTCGACCACGCGATCGATGGTTTTCGCAGCGGAAGTTGTGTGCAGCGTGCCGAATACCAGATGGCCGGTTTCGGCAGCGGTGAGCGCCAGCCGGATGGTTTCCAGATCGCGCATTTCACCGACCAGAATCACATCGGGATCCTCGCGTAACGCCGAGCGCAGGGCTTCCGAAAATCCCAGCGTATCCCGATGCACTTCGCGCTGATTGATCAGGCAGCGTTTCGATGGATGCACGAATTCGATCGGATCCTCGATCGTCAAAATGTGGCCGTATTCGTTCTCGTTGATGTGGTCGATGATCGCCGCCAGCGTGGTCGATTTGCCCGAACCCGTGGGGCCGGTCACTAGCACCAGACCGCGCGGTGTTTCCGCGATTTCCTTGAAGATCGCCGGGCATTTCAGATCGTCCAGCGACATGATTTTCGATGGAATCGTGCGGAACACCGCGCCCGAACCGCGCGCGTGATTGAAGGCATTCACACGGAACCGCGCTAGCCCCGGAATCTCGAACGAAAAATCGGTCTCGAAAAATTCGTCGTAGGCCTTGCGCTGCTTGTCGTTCATGATGTCGTAGATCATGTCGTGCACTTGCTTGTGCTCGAGTATCGGCAGATTGATACGCTTCATGTCGCCATCGACGCGAATCATCGGCTCGACGCCGGCCGATAAATGCAGATCGGAAGCGCCCTGCTTCACGCTGAAAGTCAGCAGTTGTGCGATATCCACAAAAACTCCCCGAAAACGATTGACTGGCCGGCCGCTTATCATGCCCCGCAGAACCCGCGCGCGGCTCGCAGCGGATTTCCGAACCGGCAAAGTATCGACAAACTCCGCGCGCAGCAAGCGCTTATGAGCAAAATCTCGACCAATCTGCAAATCATTCAGCGGCGCATCGCGGCAGCGTGCGCGATTGCCAGCCGCGCGCCATCTTCGGTGCAGCTGCTCGCCGTGAGCAAAAGCTTCGCGGCGGAACGGCTGATCGAAGCCGCCGCCGCAGGCCAGACCAGTTTTGGCGAAAGCTATCTGCAGGAAGCGCTGGTCAAGATTCCGCAAGTCGAACCGCGCGTGAACGCCACGCTCGAATGGCATTTCATCGGCCCGGTTCAAGCCAATAAAACTGCGGCGATCGCGGCGCATTTCGATTGGGTTCACGGCGTCGATCGTGAAAAAATCGCGCGGCGTTTGTCGTCCGCCCGAACGGCGAAGCAGGCGCCCTTGCAAATCTGCGTGCAGGTGAATATTTCCGGCGAAGCGAGCAAATCCGGCTGCGCGCCGGAAGATGCACTCGCCCTTTGCGCGAGCCTCGCGCAATTGCCGCATCTCGTGCTGCGCGGCTTGATGGCGATTCCGGCCGCATCTGAAAATGCCAAAGATTCGCGCGCTGCCTTTCGCCGTTTGCGCGAGCTTGCGGATGGAATCCGCGCGTCCGGTAAAGTTGCGGCAGCGCAGTTTGATACGCTTTCGATGGGTATGTCGGACGACTTTGAAACCGCGATCGAGGAAGGTGCGACGATCGTGCGCATCGGCAGCGCACTGTTCGGCGAGCGGCAGTCCTGAAGCTTTGATCTAGCCGATAAACGATCCACGCCGCGTAAAAAATCAACCTGGAAAACGCATGACGCAAGACGAAGGCAAACGCGCCGCAGCCGAAGCAGCACTGAAATTTCTGGTGCCCGGCGAAGTGCTCGGCGTGGGCACCGGCTCGACGGTGAATTTTTTCATCGATGCGCTCGCCGCGCGCAAGAAAGATATCCGCGCTGCGGTTTCATCTTCCAACGCCAGTACCGAGCGGCTGAAAAAAATCGGCATTCCGGTGCTCGATTTGAACGAGGCTGGCGAACTATCGATCTACGTCGACGGCGCCGACGAAGCCAATACACAATTGCAGCTGATAAAAGGCGGTGGCGCGGCGCTGACGCGCGAAAAAATCGTCGCCGCGGCATCGCGCGAATTCATCTGTATTGCGGACGAATCGAAGCTGGTGGAGGTGCTGGGCAAATTCCCGCTGCCGGTGGAAGTGATCCCGATGGCGCGCGCTTATGTCGCACGCGAATTGGCGCGGCTCGGCGGTCAACCAAAATGGCGCGAAGGCGTGGTTACCGATAATGGCAATGTGATTCTGGATGTCAGCGGGCTGGAAATTTTCGATCCGCTGCAACTCGAAGAACAGATCGGCCTACTGGTCGGTGTGGTCAGCGTGGGATTGTTCGCACGACGGCCGGCGGATGTTCTGCTGCTCGGCACGCGCGACGGCGTGCGTGAAATCAAGGCCGGTTCGCGTTGACGAAAAAGCCCGGACGCTTGCGCATCCGGGCTTTCAGTCATCTACGGCTTAAACCGCTTGAAGCCTGGAATCAAGCGGCGATTCGGAAGTGTTGCTCCGCTTGGAGTTACGCCGCGAATTTAGTAGCGGCGCGGACCAGGGCGCGCACCACCCTTCAAATCCTTCGGGCGCTCTTCGTTGACGCGCAACAGATTGCCGCGCAGTTCCTTGCCGTTCAGTCCGGCGATGGCGGCACGCGCTTCGTGACCTTCCATTTCGATGAATCCAAAACCGCGGCATTTGCCCGAAAAAACATCGTGCGCGAGTTTGATCGAACGCACCCGGCCGTGTGCGGCGAACAGTTCGGTCAACTCTTTCTCGGTGGTGTCGGTCGGCAGGTTGCCGGCATAGATTCTCTTCACTCTTGCTTCTCCTGTTGAAATCGAAAATTCAGCGCGGTTTGCCGGCGCGACTGCCTGCATCGCGCTGCGGCTGACCTTGCCGATGACCGTGGGAATGCGCAGGCTTTGCCGGGGAAGGCGAGCCCGGGCGGCGACCCGCCCCTGCAGAAGCGGGCCGATTGTTACGGGAATCGTTACGGCGCCCGTTGTTTGCATGCTTGCGCGGATCTTCGTGCCGCGGCGTCAGCGGAACGGCGCGTGCCGCCAACTCGGCCTGCGAAGGCGCGGAACCGGGGCCGAAACCTTCGATGATCGAAGACGGAATTTCGCGGCGCAGCAGCCGCTGGATATCCTTCAATTGCTGGCGCTCGTCGCTGCTGACCAGCGAAATCGCCTCGCCGCTGCTGCCGGCGCGGCCGGTGCGACCGATGCGATGCACATAATCTTCCGGCACATTCGGCAATTCGTGATTGATGACGTGCGGCAGCATGTCGATATCGATGCCGCGCGCGGCGATGTCGGTCGCCACCAGCACGCGCACCTTGCCGGCCTTGAAATCGGCCAGCGCGCGGGTGCGTGCGTTCTGCGATTTGTTGCCGTGAATCGCGTCCGACTGAATGCCTTCGCGCACCAGCTGTTCGGCAAGACGATTGGCGCCATGCTTGGTGCGCGTGAATACCAGCACCTGCTTCCAATCGCCGGCTTTCACCAGATGCGCGATCAGCGCAGTCTTGCGCGCCTTGTCGACCGGATGCACGCGCTGCGCAATCAACTCGACGGCGGAATTGCGCGGCGCCACTTCAACACTCGCCGGATTGTGCAGCAGGCCTTCGGCGAGGCTGCGGATTTCGCCGTTGAAGGTGGCCGAGAACAGCAGGTTCTGGCGCTGCTTCGGCAGCACCGTCAACACGCGGCGAATATCGCGGATGAAGCCCATGTCGAGCATGCGGTCGGCTTCGTCCAGCACCAGCATCTGGATACCGGAAAGGTTCACCGTGCGCTGCTGCACGTGATCCAGCAAACGGCCCGGCGTGGCGACGATGATGTCGACACCGCGCTTCAGCAGGTCGATCTGCGGATTGATGCCAACGCCGCCGAAAATGATCGCAGTTTTCATCGCCGGCAAATGACGACCGTAAGTGCGCACCGATTCGCCAACCTGCGCGGCGAGTTCGCGCGTGGGCACCAGCACCAGCACGCGCGCCAAACGCGGGCCATTTATGGCGACAGCCGAATTCAGCTTTTGCAGAATCGGCAGAGTAAACGCGGCGGTTTTACCAGTGCCGGTTTGCGCGGCAGCGAGCAGATCACGGCCGGCGATCACCAGCGGAATCGCCTGCGCCTGGATAGGTGTGGGCTGCGTGTAGCCCTCGTCGGCAATGGCACGCAACAGTTCGGGCGCGAGGCCCAATTCAGCAAAAAACATAAAAGCTCCTGAAACCGCCACACGACGCTCTACGCGAGCGCTGAACCGGTTCAGGCAGGAATGGGTCGAAAGTGGCGTTGCTGGATCGCACCGCCGGTTTGCTGCAGAAGATGGTGATCGACAGCAGGGGCGCAACCGGAGCGCCGCTACAAACATATAACTTATTGTACGCGATCTTGTCGAAGTGATGCGGCAAGCCGCGTGTTCAGGCTATTCTGAGTTTTCAGTCAACCCCCAAGGATCACCTTGCATGAACAAACTCAACGCTGCTTCAATCGCTTCATCGGTAATGCTGGCTTCGCTGATTTCGCTGGCCGCCTGCTCGAAAACTCCCGAAACCGCACCGGCTGCAGCGCCGCCGCCAGCGCCTGCCTCGACCATCGCACCCGCTCCCGCTGCGGCGCGGACCAAGGCACCGGAAGGTGCCAAGGTTTATTTCGTCGGAATCAAGGATGGCGATACTGTGACCAGCCCGTTCAAGGTCGGCTTCGGCGTGGATGTGCTGAAGCTCGCGCCAGCCGGTACGCCGGATGCGGGCGTCGGCCATCATCACCTGATTATCGACAGCGATCTGCCGCCGCAGGATGCGCCGCTGCCGGCTAACGACAACGTCAAGCATTTCGGCAAGGCGCAAACCGAAACCGAGCTGACGCTGCCCGCAGGCATCCACACCTTGCAGCTGGAATTCGCCGATTCCAGCCACGTGCCGTTCGATCCGCCGGTGGTCTCGGACAAGATTACGATCACGGTGAAGTAAGCCGTCGAAGTCAGCCGCCTGGCGGCTAAAAATCCCGGCCGGTATAAAATCGAGCCGGGTTTTTTATTGCGGATTACCGCGCGGCAATCGCTGCGCTTGAACTTGCCGCTGCTGATTTCTTCGGCGCGGATTCCGCGCAGGACAATCGTTTTGCGGATTACTTTCGCGGATTACTCAATCGGCGAATAAACCGGCTATTGGCGCTTGATGAATTCGATCACCAGCGACGCGAACGCATCAGCTGATTCCAGATGCAGGAAGTGACCGCACGGCAAGCCGATCAGATCGAATTCCTCGCCAAACAGATGTTCCATGCCACTGAAACTCTGCGGCAGGATGCAGCCATCGGCTTCGCCGAAAATCACCCGCGCCGGCACCTGCAGGGGTTGCAGCAGAAATTGCCAGGCTTCGCGCTGAAACAGGATTCGCGGTATCGCGCGGTAATAGCTCAGCGCAGCCTGCAAATGCTCAGGCTGCGCAAACGCGGCTTTCACTGGGTTGAAGTAGCCTTCCTGCTGGATTTCCCAGCCCGGCGACCAGCTTTGCACCAGCTCCTGCAGCCAGATGAAATCATCCTTCGGAATGCGGCGCTCGGCCCAGCCCGGCAGCTGGAATTTGAAGATGTAATGCGATGCGCGCAGCTGCGCACGCGAAGGGCGCAGCAAAAAGCGGCGCAGATGCGGCAAGCCTGCAGCGACGATGCCGGCGATGCGATCCGGCCGCAACGCGGCGGCGGCGTAGGCCGTGGCCGCACCCCAATCGTGGCCCACCACCTGCACTTTCTGCTCGCCGAAATGCTCGGCGAGCGCGATCACATCGCGGCCAAGCGCGGCCACCGAATAATCGCGGTCATCCGGAAAACCACTCGGCGGATAGCCGCGCAAAAACGGCGCAACGGCGTGAAAACCGGCGTCTGCGATGCGTTGCACCAGCGGCGCAAAACTCCACGCAGTATCCGGAAATCCATGCAGCACGAACACCAGCGGCCCGCTGCCCGCTTCCAGATAAGCGAACTCAAGCCCGTTGGCCTGGATGTAGCGCGGCGTTTGCAAGCTTGCGGCGGAACCTGTTGAAGTCATCGTCGTCTCGGTGGCCTGCTTCGATTTTAACTGCGAACGCAGGTTCCGTTTGAGGAGTTGCCGGTCTTGGGCTGGTCTTAGGCCGGTCGTGAGCTGAGCTTGATCTGGGCTTGAGCCGGCCTCGATGAAGATCATTGCAAACCGCAAGCATCCGCTTGCGGCACGCTGCCGAGCCTGGTCCTCACGCCGCTTGCCACCGAAATTCGACTGCCGCAGTATCGCGCGTCATTCCGAGCGGCCGGTTGCCGCAACTCGCCGGATGCTGTGCTGTCCGACTCGTTAATTCCCACTTCGATCCCGCGGCAAATCATGAAAATCTTCCATTGCGATAGCTGCCAGAACGTGGTTTTCTTCGAGAACCTGCAGTGCGCGAATTGCGGTCACGAACTGGCGTTCGTCCCCGCCTTGGCGTCGGTTACCGCACTCACGCCCGCCGGCGAAAGCTTGTGGAAACGTGCCTTGCCGAACGATAGCCCAGCGGAAACCGCGCCGAAGCTTTATCGCAAATGCCAGAATTACGATAACCAAAGCATCTGCAACTGGGCGATCGACGCGGACGATCCGAATCCGTTCTGCATTTCCTGCCGGCTCACGCAAACCATTCCCGCGCTCGACCAGCCCGGCCACGCCGATGCCTGGTTCCGGCTGGAAACCGCCAAGCGCCGCCTGATCTTCAGCCTGCTCGAAATGCAGCTACCGGTGCGCAGCAAAGTGGAAGATCCCGAGCACGGCGTGATGTTCGATTTTCTGGCGGACGATCCGCCGGAAAGCACCGCTGGGAACCCCACGCATCGCGTGCTTACCGGGCATGACAACGGCAAGATTGTCGTCAACATCGCCGAGGCGGACGATGCCGAACGCGAGCGTCGCCGTGTGCTGATGCATGAGCCGTATCGCACGCTACTAGGTCATTTGCGTCACGAGATCGGCCATTTTTACTGGGATCGGCTGATCCGCGATTCCGATCGTCTCGAAGCCTTTCGCGCGCAGTTCGGCGACGAACGCCAAGACTACGCAGAGACGCTGAAAGCCTATTACGCAGAAGGCGCGCCAGCCGACTGGCAGCAGCATTTCGTCACCGCCTATGCCAGCGCGCATCCCTGGGAAGACTGGGCCGAAACCTGGGCGCATTACCTGCACATCACCGACACGCTCGAAACGGCCGATGGCTGCGGCCTATCGCTGCATCCGCAACGCAGCGACGAACCCCGCCTGCAAGCCCAACCCATGCGCGAAAACCCCTGCGCGCAGCCATTCGAGCAGATGATCGAACGCTGGTTCCCGCTGACCTACCTGCTCAACAACCTCAATCGCGGCCTGGGCCTGAAGGATGCCTACCCGTTCGTGCTATCGGCGACCGCCGTGGAAAAATTGCGCTTCGTACACGACACACTCAGCCCACAGCCGCAATGGCAGTCGCAATCCCAGGATCAATCACAGACCGAACCGCAAACGCTGCCGGAACCGATCGCAAAACAGAATTCGCCAGCAGCAACAACAGCGCAGGTGCCGATGAAAACTGCGGTCATGCGCTAAAAGCCACGCCCGCTCAGGAAGACTTGCCCTCAGCAACCGTAGGCACCGCCGCTCTCGACGCGCGCGAAAAGCGGGCAGAAATCTCCTGCCGCAGCGCATCCAGCCCTTGGTCCTTGCCGGAGACTTTCAGCAGTTCGTAGCCGTTCACAGCCCTGATCGAGTCTGGCGCGTTGGAATCCAGAGTCAAAAAAACCGCAGGCTCAGCAAAACCTGCGGTGGGAACAGCAACCATAATGCCGCACCGGGTCGCGGGACGCCCGGCAAAGACTTTAAGCAGCCTTCTTGTGCTTTGCGTGGGTTTTGTGCGTTTTGTGCGCGGTGTGCCTGGCGTGCGCCTTGTGTGCGTGATGATGCGTGTGATGCGCTTTCGAGCGGTGATTGTGGGCCGGAGCGGCAACCGCGCTAAAACTCAGGCTCGCAAGCGAGGCGACGACAACGGCAGCGATAATCTTGTTCATGAACTTCCCCAGGGGTTAATAAATGTTGCGGATAACTTCCGCGGGCGTAAGGTAACGGATCGCGCGGCGAAATAGTGCAAATTTGGCGTTATATCCGAGGAAAATTTTGGCGATGAGCGTTCGAGGCGCACGCCGCTTTTTTCCCGATTCAAACACCGCACCGATCGCGCCGCCCACACCGTTGAAAAACACCGCAGCATAAGCGCAAGAGTTTCACTGGGCCGGCGTCAGATTGATGAACGGCGTTGCCGAGCTGCTGACCTGCGGCAATTGTCTGTTCCATTTTTCGATCGCCTTGAGCTGCACATAAGCCGCACCGCCCTGCTCCTTGATCGCCTGCGCCTGAATATTGATGGTTTCCGCTGCGGCATCGGCCAGCGCGATTCTCTGCTGTGCTTCGACCGTGACCCGCTCCAGGTCGTTCTTCGCTTTCAGGGCACTCTGCTCAGCGGTTTGCATCGCTTCGATCGCGGGATCGAAGCGATGCGAGAAGCTGAAAATTGTCAACCTCTCGCTTTCGGCCGATGCCATTTGGTTTTGATGCCGCATTGTGCGGCAAAACGTCGGTAAAAGGCGGCGCTAATTGAGGTGAAGCTGGACGCCATCGCCCGGCCGCGGAATTACTGGCGAGCACTCGCCGATCGCCGCGATCAGTCAGCTTTTATCCAGCCGAATCGGGACTTGAACCGGCGCGCCGTGCTATAAAAGCGCCCCTTTTTGCTGGATTCATCCGGGTCTCAAATCGTCGTGAACGCCAAACTCGAAGCGCCTTCCCACCCTCTCGCCGGCACCACTCTCACGGGCGCCGATATCATCGTCCAGGTGTTGGCCGATGAGGGTGTCGATGTCGTTTTCGGCTATTCCGGCGGCGCGATCCTGCCGACTTACGACGCGATTTTCCGCTTCAATTCCGAGCACCGCGAAGCGGCAGGCGGCGACAGGATACCGCTGATCGTGCCCGCCAACGAGCAGGGCGCGGGCTTCATGGCCGCTGGCTATGCGCGCGCCAGCGGCAAGGTCGGTGTGGCACTCGTCACCTCCGGCCCGGGTGCGACCAATACGGTGACGCCGGTGCGCGATTCGATGGCGGATTCCGTGCCGATCGTGGTGCTGTGTGGCCAGGTGCCAACCGCAGCGATCGGCACCGATGCGTTCCAGGAAGCGCCGATCAGCAACATCATGGCAGCCTGCTGCAAGCATGTGTTTCTGGTCACCGACGCGAGCAAGCTGGAAGCGACGCTGCGTACCGCGTTCGAGATCGCACGCACCGGGCGGCCGGGGCCGGTGGTGGTGGATATTCCGAAGGATGTGCAGAACGCCAGCCTGACTTTCGCCGGACAAGGTCTGCTGCCGATTCCCGGCTATCGCGCGCGGCTGCACAAGGTCGAAAGTGCCAATATCGACAAGGCTTCGCAGCAACGCTTCTTTGAACTGCTGCGCCATGCCGAACGCCCTTTGATCTATGCCGGTGGCGGCGTGATCTCAGCGGGCGCTTCCGAAAGCCTGCGCGCGTTTGCCGATGCGCTCGGCATTCCGGTGGCGATGACCTTGATGGGCCTCGGCGCTTACGACACTACCCAGCCGCACTCGCTGCACATGCTCGGCATGCACGGCACCGCGTTTGCGAATTACGCGGTCGACGATTGCGATTTCCTGATCGCCGTCGGCAGCCGTTTCGACGATCGAGTGGCCGGTGTGCCAGGGAAGTTCGCGCGCCGCGCCAAATACATCGCGCATCTGGATGTCGATCTCGCCGAAATCAACAAGGTCAAGCGCGTGCATTGGCATCATGTGGGCGACATGCGCCGGGCGCTCGATCAATTGCGCGGTTACGCCGAAGCGCACCAATTCGCGCCGGATTACAGCACCTGGCACCGGCACATCGCCGAACTGAAAAAAACCTACGCGATGAATTTCGATCGCAAGGCACAGGCGATCCAGCCCTATGCCGTGATCGAAGAAATCAACAAGATCACCCAAGGCGAAGCCATCATCGCCACCGGTGTGGGCCAGCACCAGATGTGGGCGGCGCAGTATTTCGATTTCAAACAACCGCGGCTGTGGCTTACCTCCGGTTCGATGGGCACGATGGGCTTCGGCCTGCCTGCCGCCATCGGCGCGCAGTTCGCGCAGCCGGGCAAGATCGTCATCGACATCGATGGCGACGCCAGCGTGCGCATGAATATCGGCGAAATGGAGACCATCACTACCTACAACCTGCCGATCAAGGTGGTGGTTCTGAACAACTTCGGCGACGGCATGGTGCGGCAATGGCAGAAGCTGTTTCACAAGGGCCGCTTTTCCGCCAGCGACAAAAGTCTGCACAAGAAGGATTTCGTCAAAGCCGCGCAGGCGGATGGCTTCGAGTGGGCACAGCGGCTCGATCGCAACCAAGACCTGCCGCGCGTGATCGCCGATTTCATCGCCTTCGAAGGCCCGGCATTTCTCGAAGTGCTGATCGATGTGGATGCCGGCGTCTACCCGATGGTCGGCCCCGGCCGCAGTTACGCCGAGATGATTACCGGCGACTGGATTCCGGCACGCGAGGAAGTCAAGGAAGTGTCGCCGGAAGTGGTGAAGACAGAGATGTTCTGAGCGTCGGGATTCCCTGAGTTTCTTCAGCACAACTCAAGAAAAATGATCTGCCCGGAGATCAACTGCCCTCACTGGCGATAATACATCCCTGGTGCAGTGGTAGATACGAGGGGCTGGGCAGGCTTTATCTGCCCACTCAAACCAGGCAGCCCATGCGGGACGCTACCTACGCTTTGCCCACCCTTGCTGCTTGAAGGAAGAGTCAGAAAACATTCGGCCACATCGCTCAGAACTCGACGCTGAAGGACTCTACCGTGTGCCGTGTACCAGTAAGCAACCCCGTGAGGTTTTCGATCACGGGAGCCAGTTTCACTCGACCGCACTCTTCGAATGCGATTTGCGGGACGATGTTGGCGTTTGCAACGAGCTCTGGCGCTGGTTCCGAAAGGCGAATGGTTAAGACTTCAACACCTTGCAAACTCAGTTTCCTTGGCGATGGGTCTCCGAAGCCAACCATGCTGGGCGTCTTTCCTTGCCTTGTCCGGGATAAAGCAATATCAGGATGAACGCCAATGGTCACGGTATTCCCGACGGCAACTGCGGTTGTTACAACAACAAGTAGTTTGTGCTTGTCGAGGATATCGTATTGATTGACGACGCTGAGAACTGTGTCGTCGGGAGTCGGGCTTGTAAACGGTTGTACTGTTTCGATGAGCTTGGAGGCTGATGCGCTCACTCCACTTATGCGGCCCCTAGAACAAGCGTGCTTAAACTCATCGGCCGTGGCACAGATCGGGAACTGGTTATTTCGAGACGGGGTTTGAGCATTGTGAACGATCAATGCTTGGATAACGTGATCCAGGCTGGAACGCATGTGATGAACGATCTCTCCGGCGAGAACCGCAAAGCGAAGCGGGAGCTCGGGATCACCGAATGCCACGAGCGCATATTCGAGTCCGTTATCTTTGAATTTGCCAACTACCTGAAGCTTGGGGATGCCGAGCTTAAGGAACGCGTCAAGTTCGGCGGCAAGACTATGGATCGTCTCTTCTGCGCGATTTAGCTTGGCTCGGCAGCTATCGAGTGGGTGGGGCATAAGATCATAATGCCAAAGAGTAGAAAGCCGGCAAGAATGCCGGCTTTTTGCCGAGTTTTTTTGATGAAGGCTACGCGATCAGTGCATGCGCTCCAGCACCGTGGCCACCCCTTGCCCCATGCCGATACACATCGTCGCCAGGCCGTACTTCGCATCCTTTTCGTTGAGGATGTGTGCCAGCGCGCCGGTGATGCGCGCGCCGGAACAACCGAGCGGATGGCCGAGCGCGATCGCACCGCCCTTGATGTTGATGCGGTCGAGCCGATCGAGCAGTTTGAGTTCGGTGATGACCGCCAGCGATTGCGCGGCGAAGGCTTCGTTGAGTTCGATGTAGTCGATATCCTTCAACTCCAGACCGGCGCGCTGCAAGGCCTTCTTCGTCGCCGGCACCGGGCCGCGGCCCATCGTGCTCGGATCGCAACCGGCACTCGCCATTGAAACGATTTTTGCCAGCGGCTTGAGGCCGAGTGCCTTAGCTTTTTCGGCGGACATCACCAGCACGGCCGAGGCACCATCCGAAATCGCCGAGCTGTTGCCAGCGGTGACCGAACCTTTCGGATTGAACGCCGGCTTGAGCTTGGCCAGATCGGCGAGATTGGCATCGCGGCGCACCACTTCGTCCGAATCCACCAGCATCGGCAGGCCATCCTTATCGTGGCCGGGGATGGCGATGATCTCGTTCTTGAAGCCGCCATCGGCGTTGGCCTTGGTCGCGCGCCGATGCGATTCGAGCGCGAACTGATCCTGCCGTTCGCGGTTGATCTGGAACATCGTCGCCAGCATTTCAGCGGTGAGACCCATCATCGCCGCAGCCTTGGCGGTGTTGAGGCTCAGCTCGGGATTGCCGTCGAAATTGTAGTCCATCGGCACATGGCCCATGTGCTCGACGCCGCCGCAGATGAACAGATCGCCAACGCCGGATTTGATGCTGCCGACCGCGGCATGAATCGCGGTCATGCTCGAACCGCATAGGCGGTTCACAGTCTGCCCGGAAACTTCATGCGGCAAGCCGGCGAGCAGTGAAATCTGCCGTGCGATGTTGAAACCCTGCTCCAGCGTTTGCTGCACGCAGCCCCAGATCACATCTTCGATATCGGTGGGCTTGATCGCCGGGTTGCGCGCCAGCAGCGCCTTGATCAAATCGGCCGAAAGATTCTCCGCGCGCACGTTGCGAAACGCGCCGCCGCGCGAGCGGCCCATCGCGGAACGCACCGCGTCAACAATCACGACATCAGTCATTACCATTCTCCAATTGAAAATTCGGGGGATTCTTCGGCGCTCTTACTTGGCGTAATAGGTTTCGCCGTTGGCGGCCATTTCCTTCATGCGTGGGGTCGGTTCGTAGAGCTTGCCGAGGCTGGCGTATTTGGCACACTTCTCGACCAGATTCGTCAGACCGATGATGTCCGCGTACTTCAGCGCGCCGCCGAGATGCGGAGGGAAACCGATGCCTAGAATCAGGCCCATATCGGCCTCGTTCGGCGTGTCGACGATCTTTTCTTCGACACAACGCGCGGTTTCGATAATCATCGGAATCATCAGGCGATCGATGATTTCCTCGTCGCTAAAATCGTGCGTGCCATTCGGCTGCACGGATTTGATCAGCTCGTAAGTATCCGGCGCCGGCGTCTTTTTCGGCTTGCCCTTCGGATCGGTTTCGTATTTGTAAAAACCGATGCCGTTTTTCTGGCCGTAACGCTTGGCTTCGTACATCACATCGAGCGCAGTTCTGAACTCGCGGCTCATGCGATCGGGATAACCTTCGGCCAGCACGTCGCCGACATGATGCGAGGTATCGATGCCAACCACATCCTGCAAGTAAGCCGGACCCATCGGCCAGCCAAAACTTTCCGCCAGTTTGTCCATCTTCAAATAATCCGCGCCGTCACGCAGCAACGCAGACCAGCCGCCGAAGTACGGGAACAGGATGCGATTCACCAGAAAGCCGGGGCAGTTGTTGACCACGATCGGCGTCTTGCCCATCGCGGTGGCGTAGCCGACCACGGTTGCCACGGCTTCGTTGCTGGTTTTAGCGCCGCGGATCACTTCCACCAGCGGCATCTTGTGTACCGGATTGAAGAAGTGCATGCCGAGAAAGTTTTCCGGCCGCTTGAGTGCGCTGGCGAGTTCGTCGATCGAGATCGACGAAGTATTCGAGGTCAGCACCGCATCGGGACGTGCCACACCTTCCACTTCCGCCAGCACCGCTTTTTTCACTTTCGGATTTTCGACCACCGCTTCGACGATGACATCGACATGGCCGAAATCGCCGTAATTCAGCGTCGGACGGATTTCGCCAAGCACCTTGCCCATTTTCTCCGCCGTCATCTTGCCGCGCTTGACCTGCGTGCTGAGCAATTTATTGGCTTCGGAAAGGCCGAGATCGAGCGCCTTGTCGGCGATGTCCTTCATGATGATCGGCGTGCCTTTCGAGGCCGATTGATAGGCAATGCCGCCGCCCATGATGCCGGCGCCAAGCACCGCGGCCTGCTTTACCGGACGTGCGATCTTGGCGTACTGCTTGCCTTTTTTCTTCAGCAGCTGATCATTCAGGAACAGGCCGATCAGCGAATCCGCAGCCTGCGTTTTGGCGACCTTGGCGAAGCCCTGCGATTCGATCAGCAGCGCGTCGTCGCGGGTTTTGCCGGCGCCTTTCTGAATCACATTCACCGAAGCCAGCGGTGCCGGCATGTGGCGCCCGGCCTTGCCGGCGATGAAGCCTTTGGCGGTTTCAAACACCATCATCGATTCGATCTGCGGCAGTTGCAGCTTGCCGGTTTTCTGCGCGCGGCGCTTCTTCCAGTCGTAGGCACCTGCGTTGGCGAGCGCGATGAGTTTCAGCGCGGCCTCTTTCAGTTTTTCCGGTGCAACGACCGCATCGACAGCATGAATTTTCAGCGCGGCATCGGCCTTGTTCTGCGTACCGCCGGCAATCCATTCGATTGCGTTATCGGCACCCACCAGGCGCGGAAAACGCACGGTGCCACCAAAGCCGGGGAAAATGCCAAGCTTCACTTCGGGAAAGCCGACCTGCGCCTTGGCCGAGATCACGCGATAGTCGGTCGACAAGGCCATTTCAAAGCCGCCGCCGAGTGCCAGGCCATTGATGGCGGTGACGCTCGGGAACGGCAGATCTTCGAGCGAGGAAAAGACCTTATTGGCTGCCGTCGCCCATTGCACGATCTCGGCTTCCGGCTGCTGGAAACTCTTGCCGAATTCGGTGATGTCCGCGCCGACGATGAACGCATCTTTCGCGCTGCTGACGAGCAGGCCCTTGATGCTGCCATCGGCCTTGATCGCGGCCACGGCTTCGCCCAGTTCCTGCACGGTGCGCGCATCGAACTTGTTGATGGATTCGTCCTTGCGGTCGAAACACAGCTCTGCGATGTCGCCTTCCAGCTTGGCGACCCGGATCGATTGACCTTGATACATTTTCTGCTGCTCCTTCAAGTTAGATGTTTTTAGTTGCCCGCGAAAACCGGCCCGGGGCGCCGAAAGGGAGCCGGATGATAGCCGCTGGCAGCATTCAGCGACAACGCGGAAGCGCCTTTGTGCCGGCCGCAAGCCACTTTGACGCGCACAAACCCGAACACCTATAGTCCCGTGAGTTTTCCTCGCCTAAAGGAGTTGGACGATGGCTGCAAATGTTCGTTTTGATCAATTGAAGCGCCAGGTTGAAAAACTTCGCAAGGACTCGCTCGATCTGGTGGCGACCGCCAACAAGATTCTCTACAAGGGCGTGCAAAAGCTCGCAGACAAAGAGTTGAAGGCGCTCAACGACTATTACAAGACCGCCATTGCGACGATCAGGAAAGCCGATAAATCGGATATCAAAGGTGTGGCGAAAGAGCAGATCGATCTGCTGCAGGAAACCGTGAATACGGTGATCGCGCACGCCCGCGAATCCTTGAACGTGGTGGCCGAAGCGCGTAGCGAACTGGCCAAGCTGGTGCAGAAAGGTACGAGTGGCGTGAAGGTCAGCGAAGCGCAGCTGAAGAAGGCCGTGGCGCCAGCGAAAAAAGCGGTAAAGAACATTGGCAAATCGGCCGAAAAAGCCGGCAAGCAGGCGAAGAAAGACATCAAGAAAACCGTCGCCAGCGTTGAAAAGAAAGTCGTGCAGCAGGAAAAGGCCGCGGTTAAAACTGCAAAGAAAGTCGTGAAGAATGTGCAGGCCAGCGCCAAGAGCGCCGCCGCCAGCCTGAATCTCGCTGTTGCGCGTGTGGCGCCGCCGACTTCGCGCGCAGGCCGTGCCACCAGCAAGGCGAAAGAAGCGGCGAGTTCTGCGGTGGAGAGCGTCAGTCAGGCCGCGTCCACTATTTCGCAGAATGTTTCATCGGCGGTTTCCAGCGCCGTCAGCGCGGTTACGGATGCGATCAAATCCCAGGGTTGATCGCGGTAGCCGATCGCCGAGTTGATCTTGCAATTGCGGCCCGGTGGATCGATGCATTGATCGATGCGCCGCGTCTGGAATCCGCTGAATCCGACCGGCTCCGCGCATGCTTTGCGGAGCCGGTCATGATCGGGGCAACCAAGGGGCGTACCGTGCCGTATTCATGCCTTGAAGCCGCATGAAACTCAGCATCGAACAAAGCTCCGAACTGTCGCGCCTGCTGGCGGACCCGAGCCGTCTGCGGCTGTTGCTGCTGCTCGAAATCCATGCGCTCTCGATCGCCGAACTGACTGAGATCACCGGCTTGGCGCAAAGCCGAGTGTCTACCCATTTATCGCGCCTGAAGCGGGCCGGTCTGGTGCAGGATCAACGCACCGGCGGCGCCGCACTTTATGCGCTGAACGATGACGGCGGCGAGGCCGCGGAACTCTGGCGCACCTTGCGCGAACGTCTCGATGATCCGCAGGCGCGGCTCGATCGGGAGCGCGCCGAGGAAGTGGTGCTGAGCCGTAAAAGCGGCCAGACCTGGGCCGAATCCGTCGCCGGCCGGATGGAATTGCATTACTCGCCCGGCCGCACCTGGGAAGCCACTGCGCGCGCACTGATCGGCCTGCTGAATCTCGGCGATGTGCTCGATCTCGCCTCCGGCGATGGCGTGCTGGCGGAGTTGCTGGCCGGCCATGCGCGTAGCGTGACCTGCGTCGATATCAGCGCAAAAGTTTTGGCGGCCGGCCGCAAACGCCTGCGCGCGCAGGCGAATGTGAGCTTTTGCCGCGCCGATATGTCGTCGCTGCCGTTCGCCGATATGCAGTTCGATCACGTGTTCCTGATGCACGCCTTGAGTTATGCGCAACAACCCACGGCAGTGATGACGGCGGCGGCAAAAATGCTGCGGCCCAAAGGCCGGCTGGTGTTGGCGAGCCTGAACGCACATCGGCACGAAGTGGCGCGCGATGCCTTTGATCACGTCAACCTCGGCATGAGCGCGGCCCATTTGCGCAAGGGTCTGGAACAAGCGGGGCTGACCGTGGAGTTTTGCGAGATCACTTCGCGCGACCCGCGGCCGCCCTATTTTGAAGTGGTTACGGCCCTGGCACTGCGGCCGGAGAATTGATCTGGACATCAGCAATTACTGCGTCCTGCCACAGAATGGCGCCGGATTTTTTCTCGATGGCGGCGAGCCGCTCACGATGTATCGCCAGTTCGCTATCGCTTGCGCGAATCACGCTCAAGGGCTGCAATGGGCCGCCGAACAATTCGGCAAGCGCGGCTTCGGCTGTAGTCGTGCCGACGCTGCCGGCCGCACTTTCCAGACCGAGTGCGGACTGCCCGCCGGTCATCGCCAGATACACTTCCGCCAGTAGCCGCGCGTCGAGCAAGGCGCCATGCAAGGTACGTTGCGTATTGTCGACGCCGTAGCGTTTGCAGAGCGCGTCGAGAGTCGCTTTTTGGCCCGGATGCAGGCGTCGCGCCATCGATACCGTATCGATCACACTGCATAGCCCAGCGATGCGTTCGGCACGTCCAGCGCGTTCGAGTTCGTAATCGAGGAAGCCGATATCGAACGCGGCGTTATGGATGATCAACTCGGCGCCGTTCAGCAGTTTCAGCAGTTCATCGGCGATCTGCGGAAACCGCTGCTTATCCGCCAGGAATTCGCGTTTGATGCCGTGCTTATCGAATGCCCCCGGCTCACTGTCTCGATCCGGATTGAGATACCAGCGCTGCTCGCTGACGACGCGACGACTACGCAACTCGACACAGCCGATTTCGATGATGCGATTGCCGAGGCTGGTTTCGAGGCCAGTGGTTTCAGTGTCGAGGACGATCTGGCGGGTCATGGTTCGATCAGGCGCTCATGATTATTTTGCTGGCTATTTTTACTTGCGATGGATGCGGAACGGTTGAGCAAAGTCTGGTCCAGCCCGAGATTCGCCAACTCATCCGCCAACTCATTACCGACATCGCCGCTGTGCCCTTTCACCCACTTCCAATCGACCTGATGGCGCGCCGCCGCGGCATCCAGCCGCATCCATAAATCCTGATTCTTCACCGGCTTTTTATCGGCCGTGCGCCAGCCTTTGGCTTTCCAGCCCGGCAGCCATTCGGTGAGGCCGCGCATCACATAACTAGAATCGGTATGCAGATTAACCGCGCAAGGTTCGCGCAGGGATTCCAGCGCGCTGATCGCGCCCATCAATTCCATGCGGTTGTTGGTAGTTTGCAACTCGCCGCCGCTGAGGCGTTTTTCGTGGCCATTCCAGCGCAGCCACGCGCCCCAGCCGCCCGGTCCGGGATTGCCGCGGCAAGCGCCGTCGGTATACGCGATGATTTGCTTCATTCGTCGCGCGGGCTGGATTCCGGCACCACGGACGATCCGCTCGGCACCGCCGCTCCCAACACCGGCACCAGTTGCCGCACCTGCGCACGCGGCAGGCGCGCGATCAGCGACATCGGCAGCACGCGCTTCTTGGCGACGATCAGATAACTTTCCATGAACGGATTGATCAAATTGCGCAGGCTGAACGGCTCGCCAGCGCTGCGCGGCGCGGCCCACGGAAAACCGATGCCGAAACGGCGCACTTGTTCGACTTCAAAATCGAGCAGTTCGAGCCAGTCGCCGAGCCGGCCGACACCAAAAAATCGCGCACCGGCCGGAAACGCGGAATAACGCGGGCCAAGGCGTTCGCGCCAACCCCACAAGCTGTGCGGGTTGAACCCGAGAATCAGCAGGCGGCCACGATCGGTGAGCGCGCGATTCACTTCACGTAAAACATGATGCGGCTGGCTCGAAAATTCGAGCGTGTGCGGCAGCACAATCGCGTCCACACTTTTACTCTGGATCGGCAACTGTTCGGGCTGCACGAGTGATTGCGAATCGAATTCGCCGAGCGTGCCGAGCACCGCGCGATGCGGCATATCGGCGGATTTCAGCAGGTCGAGGCCATTGCCCCAATTGCCGATCTGCAAAATATGGCGGCCGAACAGCTCTGGCAGCACGTGCGCCAGTTCGGTTTGCTCGGCGCCGAGCAGACGCTGACCGCGCTGGCTGCGCAGCCACCGAGTCAGGGCCGAGCGCGAAAACGGCCGGCCGCCGCGGATCGCAAGTGAGTTCGGCATTTGACGCTCCTTCATTGCATTGCGACGATGCGGCCATGATAAACCGAGCAGGCAATTCAGACAGCAGACCGGCGCGCGACGAAAAGTTTGCGGCTGGCACCTCGGCAGATGACACACATTCAGGTTTTGCGACTAACGAAATTGAAAAAGCGTCGGCGCTCGAAGTACTGCCGCTCGCCGCGTTCAACGACAATTATTTATGGCTGATTCACAACGGCCGTGAGTCGCTGATCGTCGACCCCGGCGACGCAGTGGTGGTGGAGCGCGCATTGGCAGCGCGGAATTTGAAGCTGGCCGCGATTCTGGTAACGCATCATCATCCCGATCACATTGGCGGCGTGATGGTATTGAAGTCGCAATTCGACATTCCGGTTTATGGTCCGCGCGCGGAAGCCGCAAAAATCGAAGGGCTTACTCATCTGCTGGAGGATGCCGACTGTGTTTCGATCGAGGCCTTGGATTTGCAGTTCGATGTGCTGGCCGTGCCCGGTCATACGCTGGGCCACATCGCGTATTACGCCGCGCGACAAGGCTGGCTGTTCTGCGGCGATACCTTGTTCGCATCGGGCTGCGGCCGTTTGTTTGAAGGCACGCCGGCACAGATGCAGGTCTCGCTGCAGAAGCTGGCGCAACTGCCGCCGCAGACCGGCGTTTTCTGTGCGCATGAATACACGCTGTCGAATCTCGCGTTTGCACGCGCGGTAGAACCTGGCAATGCGGCGATTGCGGCTGAACTCGAGCGCGTCAAAAGCCTGCGCGCGCAACTGCAGCCGAGTGTGCCGAGCACGATCGCGCGCGAGCGTTCACTGAATCCCTTTCTGCGATGTGGTGAAGTCGAAATTGCTAAAGCTGCGGGCGAACATGCGCGGAAAGACCTGCGCGATCCCATTGCGGTGTTCGCGGAGTTGCGGAGTTGGAAAGATGATTTTCGCGCAAGCTGAGCACGGCAGCACAAGCTTGTCCGTCATCCGCTTGCACCCGCCGACCGACCGTTCGACCGCTGCTTGCGGGCGATCTTTCCTATGCCGCAAACCATTTGCTAGACTCGCCCGACCCATCGGTTCCAGCGGTCAAAATCAAAGCAGTTAATGAACCTACCTAATCCAAATCCGGTACGTCGCGTCCTGCTGACGATGCTGCTCGCAGCGAGTGCTGCGCACGCCGCGCCACAGTCGATTCCCATTCCTACGGTCGATCCGGCACAGCAGCTGGATCAGAATCTGCAGAACCTCAAGGAAGAGGCGATCAATATCAAGGCGGAACTGCAAACCACCGAGCAGACGCTGCTGTATCCAGACCTGACGCGCGTTATCATTTATTTCGGCGTGCCGGTTTCGGGGCTGCTGGTGCAGAGCATCACGGTATCGGTGGATGGCGGCAAGCCGTTCGAGTACAAGTACATCAACGCCGAATCCATCGCGCTGCAGCGGCGCGGCATTCAGCCTTTGGTTAAGCTCAACGCCGGCCCCGGCAAGCATCAGATTCGCGCGGATGTGGTCGCGCAATTCGCCGACGCGCAAGCCGGCGCGCCGCCGTTGACGGATCACCTCGAAGCCAGCTTCACCAAGGCGCGCGAACCGGCCAACGTGGAATTGAGTCTGTCGCGCCGTTCGGTAGTCGCACGTCCGGCCTTGGAATTGCATGAGTGGGTCGCCAGCAAATGAAACAGCTCGCTCTCTTGATTCTCGGATGCGTTTGCGGCGCGGCCAGTGCGGCCGACAGCTACACCATTGGCAGCGACCTCGATCCGCGCGTGCGCGCGACCGACTACATGGCGGAAAACCGCCGCTTTCTGGCAGCCTCCACGGCGCTGATTCAAATTCAAAAAGAATCGCCGCAAAGCACTTTGCCAACTGAATATTATCAACGGCTGGCGGACGATACGCTCAACTTCGGTATGCAGAAACGCGCCGAAATGATCTACCGCGAAGAAGCCGCGAACGGAAAGGATCCGCTGGTGCTCGGACGCGCCAGACTGCGCCGCGCCGAATTTCTATACGAGCGCAATTTCCTGCCGGAAGCGACGGCGGAACTCACCGCGCTGCGTTCGCAAATCCCGGCGCAGTTGATGGTGAACTGGCAGGATCAGATGTCGCGCGTGTTGATGGCGCAGGATCGTTACGCCGATGCGGTGCAGGTGCTAACCAAGCCGGATACCGCCAGCGATCAGCCGGGCTACATGCGTTACAACCTAGGCATCGCGTTGCTCAAGTCCGATCATGTCGATGAGGGAATCAACGTGCTGGATCGCGTCGGCACGCGCAAACCCACCGATTCCGAAGGGCTGGCGCTGAAAGACAAGGCCAATCTGGTGCTCGGCTACTACTGGCTGAAGCGCCAGCAAGGCGGCTCGGCGATTCCGATTCTGGATCGCATCCGTCAAACCGGGCCGTTTTCCAACCGTGCGCTGCTCGGTCTCGGATGGGCCTATCTCTCGGTGCAAGGCGACAAGCAGAAGCGCAGCCAGGTAGCGGACGATACGTCCGGCCCGGCTTCCGGCCAGTTCTCGTCCATCGGCGCCCTGCTGCGGCCGGGATTTCTGGATTCAGACATCTACAAGCGCGCTGGCCTGAAACCATTCCAGCTTGCCAGCAGTGATCCCACCCAGGAAGCTGCGCTGAAAAAAGCTCTAGTGCCGTGGGTGGAACTGGTCGGCCGCGATCCGATCGATCCGGCCGTGCAGGAAGGTCTGCTCGCCATTCCTTACGTGCTAGATAAGCTCGGTGCGCATGTCGAAGCACAGCAGTATTACGAGAAAGCCATCACTGCTCTGGAACAGACGCGCGTCAATCTCGATCAGGCCATTTTGAGTATTCGCTACGGCCGCATGGTGGATACCATCATCAGCCGCAATGGCGATGCCGATAGCGGCTGGACCTGGAAGCTGAAGGATTTGCCGGACGCGCCGGAGACTTTTTATCTGCAAACGCTGATCGCCGATCATCCGTTTCAGGAAGCGCTCAAGTCGTTCCGCGATATCCGGCTGCTGATCCGTGACACCGACGCCGAGCGCCAGCGCATTCTCGATCTGCAAGCCGCCTACGACGTGCGTACCAAACAGCCGGTTTCGCAGAAAGAACTCCAGCAGCGCATCGGCACGCTCAGCAGCGATGCCAATCTCGGTTATCAGCCGGATATCAAGCCGCAGTTGCAAATGGCGCAAATGCTGGTGGCCGCGCCTTATGAAGACAAGGCGAAGGAGGCCGCCGAAGCGCCTGCGCCGCCGATCAAGCTGCAGCTGCCGAGCAATGCGCCGAGCAAATTCGATGGTCCTTACGAGCAACTCAATGCGCTGAAAATCCGTCTGGATGCGCTCAGTCCGAAACTCAAAGTGGCGGAAGATGCGGGTGCCAAGACGCTGCAAAAGATCGCGCTGAATGATCTCGATGCGCAGCGCAAGCTCAACGAAAAATATCTGGTGGAAGCGCGCTTTGCGATCGCCCGGATTTACGATCGCGCATCGCATGGAGTCGCGCCTTGAAGACCCGCTATGCCGTGGCAACTCCGGTTCTGGCGGTAGCACTTGTTGCCTGCGGCAGCGCGCCTCAGCAAAGAGCGCCCGCACCTTCGATCAAGACACTGACCCGCCAAGCGCCAGCGGAAGACCAGTTGCCGGTGGTGCAGTCGCAGCAGGTCGCGGCGGACCCCCAGAAAGCAGTCGAAAATTATCAGAAATTGCTGGCGCTGCACCCGGATCAGGCAACACGGCGCGAAGCTCTGCGGCGCATCGCCGATCTCGGCATTCAGATGCAGGATTCCGCCGGCAATCCGGATTCGATCGCAATTCAGCGCTCGATCGGCATCTACCAGAAATTGCTGCAGGAAGAACCTACCGATCCTGAAAACGATCGCGTGCTTTACCAGATGGCGCGGGCTTATCAAAATATCGGTGATGTCGATCGTGCATTGCAGACCTTGCAGCGTCTGGAACAGCAGTATCCGAATTCCACCGTGATCGCAGATGCGCATTTCCGCAGCGGCGAAATGCTGTATCAATTGGGCCGCTTCACGGAATCAGAAAAGGAATATCGCGCCGGCATGGTGTTCGGCAACGGCTCGCCATTCTATGAACCGAGCGAATACAAACTGGGCTGGAGCCTTTATAAACAAGGCCGCTACGCCGAAGACATCGCGATTTACTTCGATATCCTGTCGCGCCTGCTGCCGCCGGGCGAACTGGAGAACACCAAGACCAGCCTGGCGCAGGTCGCGCCCGGCAAAGCCGAGATGGCGACGGACTCCCTGCGTGTCGTCAGCCTGTCGCTGGCCGAACTCGGCGGCGGCAAGGGCGCGCGCGAATATTTTGCGCGGCACGGCGGTGAGCCAGTGTATTACCCGCTGGTCTACAACGCGCTCGGCGAGCTGTTCCTGGAAAAGAAACGCTATACCGATGCGGCCAACGCATACGCCGCTTTCGTGCAGGCGCATGCGTCCAGCCCGCTCGCGCCGGCGTTCCAGTCGCGCGTCATCAGCGCATATCAGGATGGCGGGTTCAGCGATCAGGTGGTGATCGAGAAAGAGCGCTACGTCAATGCCTACGCGCCGACTGCGCCCTATTGGGCAGGTCGCCCGCCGACGCCGGAAGCGGTAGCCGCGGTGCGGCAGGATCTCGAAGACCTCGGCCGTCACTATCAAGCCGCTGCGCAGGCGCAAGCGCAGAAAGATCCCGCCGCAGCGCGTACTCATTTCATCGCCGCCGCAGGCTGGTACAGCAAGATCATCGAGCTTTATCCGAATGATCCGAAACTGCCGGAAGTGAACCTGCTGATGGCCGACTCGCTGTACGACGGCGGCCGCACGCGCGATGCCGCGCAGCAGTACATGAAGACCGCGTACGAGCGCGGCAATCATCCGAAAGCACCGGAAGCGGGATACGCGGCCGTGCAGGCTTACCAGCGCCTCGCCTCCGAATCGCAGCCGGCCGATCGTCCGGGCGTATTGCGCGAGTCGGTAGCGGCAACCACCAAGTTCGCCGATACCTTCCCGACCAATCCGCAAGTGGCTTCGGCGCTGACGCGCGCCGCGCAGGATTTGATCGAGATCAAGGATTACGACAACGCAGTCACTGTTGCCCGGCGCGTATTACAGCTGAATCCGCCGGCTACTTCGGAGCAGCGTTCGCAAGCGCTCGGTGTCGCCGCCGACGCACGGTTTGCGCAAGGCAATTACGCCGAGGCCGAAACCGCTTACACCAGCCTGCTGCCGCAAACCGCGCCCGGCAGCGTGCAGCACAAGGCTGTGGTCGAACAACTGGCCGCCGCGATTTACAAGGAAGGCGAAGCGGCGCGCAAGGCCGGCGATCTGCGCACGGCCGCAAGCAATTTCCTGCGTATCGGCACGATCGTGCCGGACGCGAGCATCCGCCCGAATGCCGATTACGATGGCGCCACCGCCTTGGTCGGCTTGCAGGATTGGCCGGCGGCAGAGCAGGCGCTCGAAGCCTATCGCTCGCGCTATCCCACCAATCCGCTGAGCGCGGATGCGGACAAGCAACTGGCCGCGGCGTATCAGAAAGACAACAAACCGGCGCAGGCCGCCGTGGTTTATCAGCGAATCGCCGCGCGACCCAGCGAATCGCCGGATACCCGCCGCGAAGCGATGTGGCTGGCGGCCAAGCTCTACGACAGCGCACACCAATCGGCGCAGGCGGCAACCGCCTACGAAGCCTATGTGAACGCCTACCCGCAACCGGTGGATCGGGCGATGGCGGCACGTCAGTATCTGGCCGACTACACGCTTTCGATCAACGATCAAACCCGCCATGCGTTCTGGCTGAATGCGATTCTTGGCGCGGATAACGGCAATGCGGCCGACTCGCCATATCGTCTGCAAGCCGCGCAAGCCGTGCTCGACCTGGGCCGGACCGCCGCCGCTGATGCCCGCAAACTCCAGTTGACCACGCCGATCAGCAATAGCCTACCGGCGCGCAAGAAAGCCACTGAAAACGCCGTGCAGTTACTCACTCGCGCAGCTAGTTATGGTTTCATCGAAACCACGACTGCTGCCAATTATGAGCTCGGAACGGTCTATCAGGATTTCGGCAAGGCGCTGCGCGATTCGGAACGCCCGCACAATCTGGGCGCGGAGGAACGCGAGCAATACGATCTGCTGCTGGAAGAACAGGCGGCGCCATTCGACGATCAAGCCATTCGCGCGCATGAAGGCAATCTCGAACGCATCAATCAAGGGCTCTGGAACGATTGGATTCGCAAGAGCGTCGACGCGCTGGCAGTGCTGGCACCGGCAAAATATGCCAAGCGCGAACAGCGTCAGGAGATTTATGAAGCCCTTCCTTGAGAGCGCTGCCATGCCTTGCGGGCCGCAAAAAAAGCCGCAATCGATCATCGTATTGATTGCGCTGGTGGCAGGCTTGGCCACCGGGCTGGTTGGCTGTGCCGGACGCGGTGGTGGCGGTTCGCCGTCGAAAACCCCGCCGTCATCGTCTGATAAAGCGGCAAGCACCGCTGGCGCCGCGCCGCCACCGGCCGCGACGCAAGGTCCGGCGAGCGGTCGTTATCAGCAGGCGCTGGCCTTGATGCGCGATCACAAAACCGACGAAGCCCAGAGCGCGCTCGAAGCGCTGGCCAAGGAGTTTCCGAACTTGTCGGGGCCGCCGACCAATCTTGGCATTCTCTATGCTCGTTCCAAGCAACGTGATAAAGCCTTCGACAGTTTCAATCGTGCGATCGCCGCCAATCCGAAGAACGCAACCGCTTACGATTGGGAAGGCATCATCTATCGTGAAAGCGGCGACTATGCGCATGCCGAGCAGTCGTATTTGAGAGCCGTCGCAGTACAGCCGGACTATCCGAACGCACACTTGAACCTCGCCATCCTGTACGACACTTATCTGAGAAGGCCGCAGGATGCGGTGACGCAGTATCGTGAATATCAGCGCCTGTCTGGAGGCTCGAAACCGGTCGTGACCGCCTGGATCGACGAATTGCAGCCACCCGCAGCTCCAGCCGCGCCCAGCAAGTAGGAATTCGCACCATGAAAACCGTCGCCAGCTTCATCCTGCGGACCAGCATATCGGCAAGCCTCTCAAGCCTGATGATACTGCCGGCATTCGCCCAGCAAAATGCGCCCGCGGTAACGATTGGCAAAAGCGGTCAGCCGTCCGATGTCGATTTCCAGCCCAGCACGGTGCAGACCACACCGCCCTCGCGTTCACCGCAGTCGTCGGTCAGCGGCGGTGAACGCGGCCCGATTTCAGTGGCGCCGCCGGAAACGATGCAGGTTCCGACCACGCCGCTGACGCCGAAGCAGACCAACACCGGCGATGATGGCACCGTCGTCGTCGGCGACAAGGAAGCGCCGATCGGCCTGTTCATCACGCCTTGGAAAGATGGTTATGCTGAAAATGGACTCGATCGCCCTGCCCGCTTTGTCGATGTGGATACCTCGCCGATCGATCCGGATACTTTTCAGCGCCGCGTCAACTACTACAATGTCATTACTGATTACCGTCAAGCTCACCTCGCCAGTGGCAAATAAGCTGGCCGTTTAGCCCAAGTCCGCTCAACCCGTCTCAATCCGAACACCCAAGGGGATTCTTTTCATGGATTTTTTCGTCACGATCAGTCAATTTTTCCAGGCTGGTGGCACATTTATGTACCCAATCGCCGTGGTTGCGGTGTTCGGTCTGGCCATCGTCATCGAGCGTTTCATCTACCTGCAAAAGGCCGCGAGCGAAAACCGCACGATCTGGTCGAAGCTGCTGCCGCTGGTGAATAGTGGCCGCTTCGAGGAAGCCGAAAAGCTCGCCGCCGGTTCGCAAACGGCGATAGGTCGCGTACTCGGCTACGGCATCTCGCGTTCGCGCGGCGCCTCCAATCGTGAAGAAGTCGAAACCGCGATGGAAGAAAGCCTGATGGAAGTCACGCCGCAATTGGAGCGGCGTACGCACTGGCTCGCTACCTTCGCCAACGTCGCCACCTTGCTCGGCCTGCTCGGCACCATCGTCGGCCTGATTCACGGCTTCGCCGCGGTCGGCGACATCAATCCGAGCCAGAAGCAGGATCAGCTTGCTGCTTCGGTGTCGGTGGCGATGAACTGCACCGCGTTCGGCCTCTGCACCGCGATCCCGTTCATGCTGCTGCACTCCTGGCTGCAGTCGAAAACTGATGAACTGGTCGATAGTTTGGAGATGGCTTCGGTCAAGTTCCTCAACAGCCTGGGCCTGAAGCACTGATGCCGCTTGCGCCGCACCTTACCGATCGCCGTTACGAGTCAAAGGCACTCCAGCCATGATGCACGGTCTTTCGCGCGACACCCGTCGCTCGCTCAAGCGCATGCGTCGCAAGCGCGCGGGCGAACTCAATATCGTGTCGATGATTGATATCCTCACGGTGCTGATTTTCTTCCTGTTGGTGAACACCATCGGCGTATCGATCCTGGGCGTCAACCTGCCGTCCAATACCTCGGTTCCGCAGAAGGATCCGCCGCGTGCGCTGAGTGTCGTGATTCGCCAGAAAACTTTGGTGCTCGGCGATCGTGGCGGCACCATCAAGGTCTTTCCGAACATCGCCAGCGGCTACGATGTGGTCGCGCTCAACCAGCTTTTACAGCAGGTCAAACAACGCGCACCGGACGACGACAAAATTACCTTGCTGTTGGAACCGGATACCCCTTATGACGCGCTGATCCAGGTGATGGACGCCGTGCGCACCGCGCCCAGCCCCGACGGTCGCCAGGATCTGGACCTGTTCCCTGCTATTTCGCTCGGCGATGCGCCCAACGCCGCGAAGTCACCCTAAGCTGCCCCACAAGCCATCCGTGAGCCTCTCCCTTAATCGCACTCCATGAGCAAGCAGACTATCCGCTCCGGTTACAAGCGCAACCGCTTGATGCGGCGAGCGGCCAAACGTGAGTCCGTGCCTTTGAATCTGGTGTCGATGATCGACGTCTTCACGACACTCGTATTTTTCCTGCTGCTGACTTCGACCAACGCCGCCACCGTGCGAACACCGCATTCATTGCAGCTGCCGCAATCCTTGACGCATGAGCCGCCGCATGACGTGCCGGTTCTGACCATCACCGAAACCGATATCGAACTTCAGGGCGCGCCGGTGATGACCGTCGCCGACGCGGAAAAAACACAGGGTAATATTCTTGCCCCGCTCAAAACGCAGCTTGAAGCCGTGCCGCTGGCGCCCGCCGAGGGCACCGAAGTGAAAGGAGATACGCGCGGCGAGTTGAACATCATGGCAGACAAGGAATTGCCCTACTCGCTGGTCAAGAAATTGATGGCCACCGCTGGGGATGCCCGCTTCGCGCAGATTTCGCTGTCGGTGGATCATCGCGCAGGCGTCCTGGGTTCGGGTTCGCCATGAGCGCGCAGATCATGGGGAGTGGGTTTATCCGCCGCCCGATCCGTTGGGATAGCTGGGCTCTCACCGAGGAAGCGGATCGCCGTTACCGGCGTATCGTTGCGATCGTTGGCATCAGCGCCATCGCGCTGTTATTTATTTTTTCGCTGTTCAAGCTCGAAGAAAAGCCGAAGCCGCCGCCGGAAGAAATCATCACCAAGCACTACGCAGAATTGCTCAAGCCGAAGGTGCCGGACAAGCCGCCACCGCCGCCGGAACCACCGAAAGAGCCGACCAAGCCCGCGCCGAAAGAACAGGCCAAGCCGGAGCCGAAAATCGCCAAGCAGGAAGAGCCCAAGCCTGCAGTCGACAAGGTCGCCGAAGCGCGCAAGGCCGCGGAGAAATCCGGCATTCTGGCCTTGAAGGATCAGCTTGCCGGCCTGCGCGATTCGGCCTTGCCGACGGTCAATAATCAGCCGCTGATTACCGGCGCGTTGACGACCAACGGCGGAGGTGCCGCTGGCAATCCGGACGCAATCGCCGCGTCTGCGCGCTCCGCCAGCGGCGGCATCAACGGCAGCACCCAAGGCGTGGTCGGCACCCAAGGCGGAGCCGGCGTCGGCAATCGCCGCACCGGTGCGGTTTCCAGTCCGCTGGGCTTCGGCACCGGTGCAAATGGTCCGGGTGGAACCGGCACCGCTGGGCGCAGCCGCGCGGAAATCCAGGAAGTTTTCGACCGCAACAAGGGTGCGATCTCGGCGATTTTCACGCGCGCGCAGCGTGCCAATCCGGATATGGCAACCAGTGGCAAAATCACGTTCAGCCTGACGATCGCACCAAATGGTTCAGTGACGTCCTGCACGATCGTGTCCAGCTCATTCCACGATCCGGAACTGGAGCGACAAATCATGGAGCGCGTCAAGTTGATGAATTTCGGCGCCAAGAATGTGCCGCCATTCACCGACCCGAACTATCCCTTGAATTACATTTCGGGTTGATCGGTCAATCCACGAGTGAAGCACTAAAACTAAAAGCGATGGGATTTCTCAGCGGCAAAAAAGCCTTGATTACCGGCATCGCCAGCACGCGGTCGATCGCCAGCGGTATCGCTGATGCGATGCATCGTGAAGGCGCGGAACTTGCCTACAGCTATCAAGGCGAGAAGCTGAAATCCCGCGTCGAGGAGCAGGCGCATTCGACAAATTCAGCGCTGGTGATGCCGCTCGATGTCACCAGCGATACGGATATCGCGGCGACGTTCAAGACGATCGCCGATGCCTGGGGCGGTATCGATATCGTCATCCACTCGATTGGTTTCGCACCGCGCGAACTGCTGGCGGGCGGCTACCTTGAAACCGTAACGCGCGAAGGCTATGCGATGGCGCACGACATCTCCGCGTACAGTTTTGCCGCACTGGGGAAAGCCGCACGCCCGCTGATGCAAGGCCGTGCAGCTGCGTTGCTGACCCTCACCTATTTGGGTGCTGATCGCGCCGTGCCTCAATACAACGTGATGGGTCCGGCAAAAGCCAGCCTCGAAGCCAACGTGCGCTATATGGCCGCGGAACTGGGTCCGGAAAATATTCGCGTTAACGGAATTTCGGCCGGTCCGATCAAGACGCTGGCCGCGGCCGGAATCAAGGGTTTCCGCGGCATGCTGAATGTCGCGGAGAAAGTATCGCCGTTGCGCCGCAATGTGACGATCGACGAAGTCGGCAACGCCGCAGCCTTCCTGGTTTCCGATCTTGCCTCGGCCATCACCGGCGAAATCATTTACGTCGATGCCGGCTATCGCAATGTCGGTCTGCCTTACGTTTCCGAGGGCGGCGAGTAAAGTAATTTCGCCTTTGTTTCGCGGATCGTCGTTTTGTAAAGCCGGAAAATATTCAGAAGCTGAACTGAAGCCGGCCGATCAAGGCGTCGACTCAGCCTTATCCGCAATTGGCTCGGCTTTCCGTTTCACGCTGATTTCCTTTTCCATCGCGGTGACGAAAGCCTGCAATTCCGCGCCGGCCTGGGCATCGCGCAGCTGTGTGCTATCCCGCTTGAAATCCGGCGTGCCGGGTGCGGGTGCCGCGCCGTCATCCGATACCGATTGCAGCGCGAGCACGGCGATATCGCCTGTGCTTAAAACTACTTTGCCGACGCTGGGTTTGTCGTTGGCCGGATGCGGCATCTTGAACAGCGCATCGAGCAGCACCTTATCGCCATCCTTGTTGTCACGCTTGGCGGGCGTGGGCGTGACCACCGCAAGATTCTGCGCCTTGGCTGCCGCTTCGAGCGACTGACCACCAGCCACCGCAGCAACAAGCGCATCCGCATCGGCTGCGGCCTTCGCTTTCGCCGCTTGAAGCTTCAGTTCATCGCGGATCTTGTCGCTGACTTCCGCCAAGGCAAGCGTGTGCGGTGCCTCATATTCGGCTTTGCGGACGACGACCAGATGCGTGGGGTCGATCGGAATCGGCTTGCTGTTTTCGTCATCCTGCGTAATTTCGCGCGAAAACGCAGCGGTGATCACGGCCGGGTTGGCGGTGATTCCGCCGCCGCCGCTGCGCGTAAACCAGTCGGTGGTTTTCGGCGTGAGGTTGAGCGCCTTGGCCGCCGCATCGAGTGAATTTGGATTCTCAAAACTCAGTTGTTCGAGCTGCTGCGACTCGTCCGTGAATCGCTGTGCGGCATCTTTCTGACGATAGATTTCGAGCAATTGCTTCTGCACGTCCGCGTCTTCAAATGCAGCCGTTTTGGCAGGCTTGAATTCCGTCAGCTTAATCAGATGCCAGCCGAATTCCGTCTCCACCGGCTCGCTGATCTGGCCTGGCTTGAGGTCGAAAAGCGCGGCTTCGAACTTCGGCGTCAGCGTGCCGCGCTTGATCCAGCCCAGATCGCCGCCCTTGCTTTTCGAGCCGGGATCATCCGAATTCTGCCTGGCCGTTTCCGCGAAATCCGCGCCCTGCTGAAGCTTGTCGTAGAGCGCCTGCGCCTTCGCTTTTGAAGCGGATTTATCCGCGCCAAAGCTGATCAGAATATGACTGGCGCGGCGTTCTTCAGGCGTCGAAAACGCACTGCCTTTCTGTGCTTCATAAATCGCCTTGAGAATCTCGGCCGAAGGTGCTGCCGCTGGCGCAAACTCGGAAAGATCGAGTTCGAGATAAGCCAGCTTGATCCGCTCGGGCGCCTGATAGCTCGATTGATTCTGTTCGTATTCCTGCTTGATCTGCGCGTCGCTGACATTAACTGCGCCGACATATTTGGCCGACGGCAGAGCCACGTAGCTGTAGCTGCGCTGCTGATGTGCAAGTTGCCAGGCTTGACGCGATTCCTGCGCCGAGACAAAAGCGCTATCGAGCACCACTTCGCGCAGCTGCTCTTTCGGCAGGCGATCGCGCTGCATGGCTTCAAAGCTTTCCGGCGTCATCGCATTCTGCGTCAGCATTTCGCGGTAACGCTGCGCGGAGAATCGGCCTTTATCCTGAAACTGCGGAATCGTTTCCAGAAATTCCCGTAGCGCGGCATCGTCTAAACGATAACCCGCCTTGCGGGTGTATTGATCGAGCACGATGCGCGCGATCATCTCCTTCAGTACGAGATCGCGTGTGGCCACCGGATCGATCGAATCAGCGCGAAAGTTTTCGCCCTGCAGGGTTTGCAGGCGCCGATAATATTGTTCGTACTCGTTGCGAAACTGGCCCTGCGTGATATCGACGCCGCCAAAGTGCAGGCCCAGCACCGAGGTGCTGCCAACCGTGGCGACGACAGGATCGTTATCGCCGGTCTGGAACGACTGGATGCCCCAGATTGCGAAAGGCACGGAAATCAGGGCGATGATGACCCAGACGATGGGGCCGGTCAGGCGGTCGCGGATGGTTTGAAGCATGGATCGTTATCCGAAATAAGTAATCAGACCGACGCCACCAATGGCACGGTCTTATGCAGAAAAAATATTAACCTCGCATACAAAAAAAGCGCTCGAAAGCGCTTTTGATATATGGCGGAGCGGACGGGACTCGAACCCGCGACCCTCGGCGTGACAGGCCGATACTCTAACCGACTGAGCTACCGCTCCGCGCTGGACTTGCTTGCTCTACAAACTGATCTACCGAATTGATCTAAAACTTTGGTGGGTGCTGACGGGCTTGAACCGCCGACCCCCGCCGTGTAAAGGCGATGCTCTACCGACTGAGCTAAGCACCCCACCTGTTCGCAGCTCCTGTGTCATCTGCAATGAGCTGCGAAGGTCGATCATTTTACGGCGTCTTTGAACGCCTTACCAGCCTTGAACGAAGGATTTTTACTGGCGGAGATTTTCAGCGGCGCGCCAGTCTTGGGATTACGACCGGTGCGAGCCGCGCGTTTACGCACGGCGAAGGTGCCGAAGCCGACCAGCGAAACCTTGTCGTTCTTCTTCAGCGCTTTTGCAACCACAGCAAAAAAGGCCTCGACAGCCTTGCCTGCGTCCGCTTTGCTCAGATCGGCTTTATCGGCAATCGCGGTGATCAGATCAGCTTTATTCATTTTGAGTATTCCCTTGAACTGGCATTCGATTCAATGCCCGACGAAATGGGTTTGAAAAAAGATTCCTCTTCGCATCGATGGCGATGCGAACGAAGTTCACAACGACGGATAACGAAGGGGAGGACAATGCGACTTTTATACCAAGCGCTTGGCGCGAGCGTCAACGCAACTTTGGCCCGAAATGAGAACTAGGTCACAATTTCCAATTCATTTTTGTTCATCTGACGATGAACGCGCGCTAATCAGCACGATCGCGCCCGTCATCGCGCCGATTTTTTTGCAGCTCGCCAGAATCTCGCCGTGAACAACCGCCCGGCATTTCTGCCGGGAAATTGCATACTTTTCGACGCAGCTAATGCGGTCGCAAAGCTTCCGAGGGCGACTTCGGCGGTTCTGCTGCCGCTTCGCTTGCCGGCTTCGGCTCAGGCACTCGTTCGAGTGCCAGCCGCAGCACGTCTTCGACCCAGCGCACCGGCTCGATATTGATCTTGCCCTTGATGGTGTCCGGAATCTCGGCGAGATCCTTCAGGTTTTCCTGCGAGATGATCACCGTGCGAATGCCACCGCGCTGTGCGGCCAGCAGCTTTTCCTTGAGTCCGCCGATCGGCAGTACTTCGCCGCGCAAGGTGATTTCGCCGGTCATCGCCACATCGGCGCGCACCGGAATTTCAGTCAAGGCGGAGACGATCGCAGTACACATGGCGATGCCTGCGCTCGGGCCATCTTTCGGCGTCGCACCCTCCGGCACATGCACATGCAGATCAGTCTTCTGATAGAAATCCTGATCGATGCCGAGCGCTTTCGCGCGCGAACGAACCACCGTCAACGCCGCCTGAATCGACTCCTGCATCACATTGCCGAGTGAACCGGTCTGCGTCAGCTTGCCCTTGCCGGGCGACAGCGCCGCCTCGATCGTCAGCAACTCGCCGCCGACCTCGGTCCACGCCAGGCCGGTCACCTGGCCGATCTGGTTTTTCTCCTCGGCGCGTCCATAACGGAAGCGTTGAACACCGAGATACTTGCCGAGATTTTTCTCGGTGACCTTGACCTTCTTTTCGGATGGCTTCAGCAGAATCTGCTTGACCACTTTGCGGGCGATCTTGCTGATATCCCGTTCGAGATTGCGCACGCCGGCTTCGCGCGTATACAGCCGCACGATGTCGCGGATGGCGCCGTCGCTGATTTCCAGTTCGCTGTCTTTCAGACCATTCGCCTTGATCTGCTTCGGCACCAGATAACGTTTGGCGATATTGAGTTTTTCGTCTTCGGTATAGCCGGGAATGCGGATCACTTCCATGCGATCGAGCAGCGGGCCGGGAATATTCAGCGTGTTGCTGGTAGCGATGAACATCACATCGGAAAGATCGTAATCGACTTCCAGATAGTGATCGGCGAAGGTGTTGTTCTGCTCCGGGTCCAGCACTTCGAGCAAGGCGGACGAAGGATCACCGCGAAAATCCATACTCATCTTGTCGATCTCGTCGAGCAGGAACAGCGGATTCTTTACACCCACCTTGGCCATGCTCTGTACGATCTTGCCCGGCATCGAACCGATGTAAGTCCGGCGATGGCCGCGAATTTCGGCTTCGTCACGCACGCCGCCCAAGCTCATGCGCGTGAACTTGCGATTGGTGGCTTCCGCAATCGATCGGCCGAGCGAGGTTTTGCCCACGCCGGGCGGACCGACCAGGCACAGAATCGGCCCCTTCAATTTTTTCACACGGCTCTGCACAGCGAGATATTCGAGGATGCGTTCCTTCACCTTGTCGAGACCATAGTGATCGGTATCGAGCTGCTTTTCTGCCTTCGGCAGATCGATCGTTGCCTTGGTGGTCTTTTTCCACGGCACCTGCGTCAGCCAGTCCAGATAATTGCGCACGACGGTGGCTTCGGCCGACATCGCCGGCATCATCTTCAGCTTGTTGAGTTCGGCATTGGCCTTGGCTTTCGCGGCTTTCGGCATGCCGGATTTTTCGATCTTGCGCGCCAGTTCTTCCTGTTCATTCGGCGCATCCTCAAGCTCGCCCAGTTCTTTCTGGATCGCCTTCATCTGCTCGTTGAGGTAATACTCGCGCTGATTTTTTTCCATCTGCGACTTCACGCGGCCACGAATCTTTTTCTCGATCTGCAGCACATCGATCTCGCCTTCAAGCTGGCCCAGCACATATTCCAGTCGCGCTTTCGGCTCAGCCAATTCCAGCACTTTCTGCTTGTCTTCGAGCTTCAGATTCAGATGCGCGGCGATCGCGTCTGCGAGCCGGCCAGGTGCATCCATGCTGGATAACGAGGGCAGCAACTCCGCCGGCACTTTCTTGTTGAGCTTGACGTATTGCTCAAAAGTGGAAACCGCAGCGCGCATCACGGCATCGGCTTCGTTGCCGGTTTGCGCGTCATCCGCCGGCAAGGGCTCGAACTCGGAAACCAGATACGGCTCGGTGTCGATCAGTTGTGTCACCCTCGCGCGCTGGGCTCCTTCCACCAGCACTTTGACGGTGCCATCGGGCAGCTTCAGCAATTGCAGAATGCTGGCGAGCGTGCCGGTATCGTAAAGATCTTCGATGCCCGGCTCGTCGGTGTCCGCATGCTTCTGCGCGATCAACAGAATGCGCTTGCCATCCTGCATCGCAGCGGTGAGCGCACGCACCGACTTTTCCCGGCCGACGAACAAGGGGATCGCCATGTGCGGATAAACCACTACATCGCGCAGCGGCAGGACGGGTGCGATACGGTCGTTGCTTGTGGACACGATTAACCTCAACGGAAAAAGTAAGCCGGCTCTGCCAGGCAGCGACTGCGCAATGCTGCAAGGCAGAACATACGCACGCTGACGCAGGTTTCAAGAGCGGCATCGCAGCGAGCATTTGGCGACATCCTTATTGTAGAGCACGAGGCCGGCTGCGAAAGCCGACGCTGCGGTAAATGGCACCTGGCAAGTTGTGAGGCTATCCTGGATTCCGCATTTCGGACGCAGGGATTCAGGCCTGCGCTCAAAAGCCCACGGCAAATCTCACCACTGGGTAAAAGCGGTATTTATCGGCTTCGCGCTGAACATCCTGTTCTTCCTGATTCACCGTCGGCTGGCATAAGGCCTGTGCGGTGCAGTCGACCATGAAGCTGGTCTTCGCCTTGCCTTGAAACATCACACCGGCATCGAGCGACGCGGTAATTCGATGTCCCCATACCCAGCCCACGCCGGTGTAAGGCGCGAAGTGTTTGAACGTCGCATCGACGTCGATGTTCGAGGCAACGGTGATTCCATCCTGCTTGACCGGCTGCGTATTGTTCGCATGCAGATAATTCTGGTTGTCGTAAACACCGCCAGTGAACCGGAAACCGTTTGCGAAGGGATGTAGGTTCAACAACACACCTATCGTCAGCAGACGAGCGCGGCCATCGTATTCGGTGCCGTCTTCGTTGAAGTTATCGGTGTAGGAGAAATAGTTACCTTGCGCCGAGAGCGTTAGATAGCGCGGAATCAGCGGCTGTGCGATTTCCAGCCCGACACCTTGCGTGCCCACCGACAAGCGCGCATCCGGAATGTAGTCGGATGCGCCGACAGCGAAAATCTGCATTAACAACGCGGCAGCAATAAATGCTTTTTTCATTTGGAATCCGCCAGACGTACGCCGAAGATTTTTCATCGCGCGAGTTTAATAGCTCAGCCGGATTGCAGTATCGCGGTTGCGACAGCCCGCTCCAATGACGCGCATCGCCAAGCCCGTCATCGGCCCGAAAAAGGCGATATTTCGAAAAAACGCATGCGATTTGTGACCTAGATCACAAATCGCCACATAATTTTGCCCCAACGTCCACCGCGGCGATGCAAACCATGACAGGCTTGGACTTCAATGATAAGAAGTCCAGAGCTGAGGGGGTAGTCATGAGACTTAACGGGGGATTTACGCTGCTTGAATTGATCACCACGATTGCGGTGTCCTCGATTCTGATGCTGGTCGCCGTGCCATCGTTCAACTCCACGCTACGCACGAATTGCGCGGTGACCGGCGCCAACAGCTTGCTGACCAAGCTGACGCTGGCGCGCAGTGAAGCGATCAAACGCAGTCAATCGGTTTCAATGTGCAAATCGAATGACGGCGCTACCTGCGTCCGCGGCGGGCCGGTCGACTGGAGCCAGGGCTTCATCATGTTCGAGGACGACAACAATAATGGCGCGCTCGATGCCGGCGAAAAAATCATCGTCGCCGAATCTACGCCGAACGCCTGCTGCGCGATTTCCGCCAATAAATATTCCGACTACATTCACTTCAACAGCGAAGGCATCGTCAACAGCAATGGCAGTTTTTTCGTGACGGCCAATTCCGCGTCCGACGTCAATCGCACAGTTGCCGTTTTCCGAGGCCGGGTTCGCGTTTGCAGCCATCAAACCGACAAGAGTTGTCCTGCGCCGTCCTGATCAGATTTTCCCGAGCGCGGCCATCCGAAACTTCGCGTTCGTCGCCGGGCTTGCCCCGTTCGTCGGATGGCTTGAGCCGCTTGGTCGGGCCGTTTCGCCAGCCGACGCGCGGCGTTATAGGGTTCGTTAGCAGACCAAACAAGCTGTTGTTGATCAGGGAACGCATGTGCTGAAACGAAACTTGGGCTTTACCTTGCTCGAACTGGTAGTGACTGTCGCCGTCGCCGCGATTCTATTGACCGTGGCGATTCCTTCGTTCAAGACCAGCCTCACGCAAAACCAGGGCGTCACCGACGCCAACATCGTGCTGACCATGCTCGATGTCGCGCGCAGCGAAGCGATCAAGCACAACCAAACGGTAACGGTATGCCCATCGCAAAATGGCACGTCTTGCGACGCGCCGGGCGCGCCTTGGGCGGAAGGTTATTGGATGTCCTACGTGCCGACAGGCGGCACCGCGACCACTTTGAAAACGGAAGTGCCGCTAAGTAAAGGCAGCACCATCACAGCCAGCAGTTCGTTCACAAGTTTTATTAGTTTCAATGGTCTCGGCAATGCCTCGGTCGCCACCGGTTCAGTCAGCGGCTGCTTCACGATAGTGCCCAATAACGCAACGACCGTAACGCCCAGCCCCACCCGCTACGTCATCGCCTACCGCACTGGCCGGCTCTATATCGCTAAAAGTATTCCTGCGGGAGTGGCCTGCTCTTGAAACCGAATTTGAGCCAGCGGCAATCCGGCATCACCCTGCTTGAAGTGTTGATCGCCGTGCTGGTGCTGGCGATCGGCTTGCTCGGCATCGCGGGTTTGCAAACTTCTGCGCTCACCAACAATTTTGTCTCGTATCAATACACGCAGGCCGCGATCCTGACACAGAGCATGGTTGAGCGCATGCGGGCGAATCGTCTTGGCGTGATCGGCAGCGCGGGCACTTCGTACTACGCCTTGAGCGCCGGCAGCGCGCCTGCGCCCTCGGTTAATTGTTCCAACGGCGGCTGCACCAATCCGAGCGATCAGGCCAAGTGGGATATGGCGGTGTGGTACAACGAAGTGACCGGCGGCAGCGTCAGCAACGCACCGCAGCTGGATCCCACGAATAGCGGGACGACTACCACGGCAACCAGCACCCTGCCGAACAGCGCCACTTCGATCGCTTGCTCGACGGATGCGGCGACCAGCAAACAGTTCTGTACCATCGCGGTGTATTGGGACCCAAACCGTACCGCCGGAAGTTCGCCCACTTACACCTGCAACCCATCCGTGACTTCCGATCTGCGCTGCTTCCAACTCGGCTTTACGCCATGAACCCTAGAATCTGGCGCAATCGCGGTTTTTCGCTGATCGAACTGATGGTGGCGCTCACACTTGGCTTGGTGCTGCTGGCGGGTGTGGCGCAGGTGTTCGTCAACAGCAAGCAAGGCTATCGGGTTCAGGAAAGCGTCGGGCGGCTGCAGGAAAATGCACGCTATGCCAGCGGATACCTGAGCCAGTACATTCGCATGGCCGATCTGTGGAGCGGCGTGAAGCCAGCCAAAATCACTATTCAAGGTACGCCGAGCTTTCAGTCACCGACTACTGGCGGATGCAATGCCGCCTGGAGCGTCGATCCCACCAGCGGAATCGTCGGCTACAGCGGTTCATCGAGCTATCCGCTCTCACCATTTCCGGCTGGCTGCTTCCCCTCGGCCGGAACTGCCACTCCGAGTTACATTCCGAATAGCGACGTGTTGGCGATCCGCTACATCGATCCGAATACCTACATTAATACAGCAACCCTGACGACGTCCCCCGCGCCTGCGAACGTCACCGCCAATGGCAATTTCTATCTGCGTACACTGGTCGGCAGCAGGGCAGATTTGTTCGACATAGCAAACGCAGCCAACGCCGTTTCCGATATTCCGGGCGATGCCATTCCCAGTGGAACCAACCAGGGTGGCGTACTCAATTATCAGTTCCAGAATGTCGTGTTTTATCTGCTGAACGCGGACAACGGCCAAGGCTCTACGCCGACGCTCTACATCCTCACCTTAACCAGCGCCGGCCTCACTGCGCAGCCGCTGGTCGATGGCATCGAAATGATGAAGTTCGAATACGGCATCGATACCAATGGCGATCAGCAGGTGGATCAATACGCCACTGCCGCAAGCGTGACCAACTGGTCGCAGGTAATCAGTGTTCGCGTCAGTTTCATCGCGCGCGGCGACGCGCTCGACAATTACACCGATACCCAAAGCTACACGATGACGGGCGCGGGCTACGTTTACACGCCAGCCGCGTCCGTACAGAAATATCAGCGCCGTTTGATCGTGCGCGAAATCCAGCTTCGCAACCGGGTGCGGCAATGAACCTCGATTCCATGATTCGCAGATCCGCAAAACGCGCTTCGCGCGGCTATGCGCTGGTCACCGCGCTGATCTTTCTGGTGCTGCTCACTCTGGTTGCGCTGGCCGCAATCCGCGGCTCCGGCCTCGAAGCCAAGATGAGTAGCAACAGCACCGAGCGCACACAGGCTTTCGAGTCCGCAGAACTCGCACGCACGCTGGCGGACAATCTGGTCGATGCGAATACCTACTACCGCGGCTGGCCGGCTTCGATCGGCGGTTCGGTGCCGACTGCCGGCTACGATGCCACCACGACTGCACTGTTCAGCAGCAGCAACGGCTTCAGCCTCACTCAACCGCCGCAAACTACAGGCAACTGGTACAGCGTCAACAGTGAATGTCCGACGACGACAACCTGCGCGGTGTTCAAACCCACCGGGCTGGATCAGGATGCCTCTTTCACCAAGACCATCACCACCAGCGGCAATTCAACACCGGTGGTCATCACCGCGGAACTGAGCGTTTACAAGCTGGTGGTTTCGTACGCCAGCGGCGCGGGTTTGGTGATGGCTTCCGGCTACCAGGGTTTCGGCCACGGCGCGGCTGGTGGCGGTGGTAGTGTTTTTTATTATGTCTCCAGCAGCGGCCATGAATCCGCGACCAAAGACGCGACCGCACAGACCGCTTCGGTCTATCGGGAAGTCATCAGGAATTGAATGTGAACGCTCTTCTCCAACGCAGCAGAAACTCGCTCAACTGGTTTGCGTCGAATCCATTCCGGAACACGCTGGGCTTGGCATTCGTCGGCGGGCTGGTGGCTGTCGCCGCCGTTCACCTGACCTTTGCCGCACCGATAGCGCCATTGGTCGCCGCATTAACCCCGATTGCCAGCAACGCGGCGACTTTCCAGTCCACACCGATCAACCAGGGCAACGGCGCGCCGCCCTTGGTGATGTTATTACTTTCGCGCGACGAACAGCTTTCAATCAAGGCCTACACCGATTACACCGATCTGGATGGCGATGGCACGATAGATACCACCTACAAGGACAATTTCGCCTACGGTGGCTATTTCGACAGCACGCTTTGCTACAGCTATAGCACTCTCACCAATCTGTTCGCGGCTTCGGGTGGCATTACCGGCGGCAGCTACACGAATGGCGTGCCCTATCATCAATGCAACGGCTCAGCCTGGGCCGGAAATTTCCTGAATTGGCTGACGATGACCCGCATGGACATCGTCCGGTACACCTTGTTTGGTGGCAATCGAGCGGTCGATACAACGAGCCAGACCGTCTTGCAGCGGGCCTTTCTTCCGGATGACGTGCATTCGTTCCAGAAAGTGTATGCCGGAAGCGACATCAATCTATATACACCCTATGCAGCCAACACGAGCACCACCAATCCCGGCTGGTCTTTCTGCAATACCTCCAACGTCAATAGCAAGACAGCCTACACAGTCGGTTACCAGCCCTTACTGCGGGTCGCCAAAGGTTCATTTCCGGAATGGGCGTCGACGGAAGAGCGGCAGTGCGACTGGGGGGATAGTGTCCTTACTTCCCAGTCTTACGCAGATTCCGGCACACAAAACTCCGATCAGCCGCTGTTGGGTTCTTCCGGTTCCGCCCAGTTGCAGGTCTTGGTCGACGTCTGCGACAACCCGAGCTATCGCGAATCCTTCTGCCGCGCGTATACCAGCGGAACCACAGTGACCTACAAACCCGCCGGCCTGCTGCAGCAATATGGCGAGTCGGGCCAGCTTCGCTTCGGTTTGATTACCGGCACCTACGATCACCCGCGTACCGGCGGCGCTGTCCGCAGGAATATCGGCCTTATCGCCGGCAACGGCACCTCCGGATGCGCAACTGGTGATGAAATCAATCTCCAAACCGGACAATTCTGTAATCAGGTCGCGAATGCGCAAGGCATCATCAACTCGATCGATCGGCTGCAAGTCTCGCAGTGGCCGGACGCGCCCAGCAACTCTACTGCAGGAACCTCTTACACCGATTGCAACAACCCCACGGGCCCTATTACCAATCGCACCTCCGGCGTGGGCGTAGGCCTTATGGGCAGCCCGAGCACCGACAGCACCTTGAGCTACACGGCGTGTTCAGATTGGCATAATCCGCTCGCCGAGATGTTCGCAGAAGCGCTTCGCTATATCGAGGGTGGCAGTAATCAGGCGACTGCCGGCTTTGCGCCCGCCGCGAACGGCAATGACTATGCGCTGGGCTTGCCGACATCAGTAACCTGGACCGATCCCTACAGTTCCGCCAACTACTGCGCGAGTTGCAGCATTGTTGTCCTATCCACCGGGTTCGGTTCATTCGATTCGGATGAAATCCCCAATAGCGGAACCATTCCCAACCTCGGCGAGAGCGTTGCCGCCGCAACGACGCGACTCGGCGGGATCGAAAACGGGCTGGGCGGCAAGGTTCTCGGGAGCGACATCATTGGCTATTACGGCCTGACGCCTACGCAGACCGGAAGTAGCGACGTCACCTACAACAGCGCCACTGGCCTGACTGCGGGTACATCGACCTGCTCCGCCAAAAGCGTCATGGATTTTTCGCTGGTGCGCGGCGTGTGTCCCCAGCAGCCCAATTTTGAGGGAAGTTATTACCTCGCCGGCCTGGCATTCGATGCCTGGACGCATGACCTGCGGCCGGACCTCACACTCTATCCCGGCACCCGGCATGTCAAGACGTTTGCCGTCTCGCTTGCGGAAACCCTGCCGACACTGAACGTCCCGGTGGGCAGCGGCAATATCGTGATCTCGCCGCTCTGCGAGAACTACGGCTATCAAGCTACCACCACCACTAAAGGTGCCGGTAATGCCCCTTTGCCTGATACCACCCAGAGAACGCCCAACAATAGTCTTAATGGCATCAGTACTTGCACAATCGACGATGCATTGACGCTCCAGCAAACGACCGCATCGACGGCGCCATTCCCTCTCGCCCCCGTCACCTTCGGACTACCGACTGTCACTAATGCCGATGGCTCATCAACCGGCAGCTTGCTGCTGGTTTACGACGACAGCCCCTGGGGACACGATCATGATCGCGACATCATCGAAATGATCACGTATTGCAGCGGCGCGGCTTGCAAGAATAGCGGCATCTGCCAGGACAAGGTCTTCAGTAACCAGGCGGGCACTACGCTCATCACCAGCGGCGGCACGCCACGCAATGCCTGCTCGGGCCTTTCCGGCGTCGGCAGCGACGGCAGCGGTGTCGGCACCAGCCAGATTCTGGTTCGTACCGAAATGATTTCGGCATCCAGCGGCAACGGCTTGGTGGCCGGTTTCAATATCAATGGCACGATGGCGGATGGCCCCTATGCAACCGCCAATCACCCGGGCAGTAACTCTGATACTTCGAGCGTATTGACCGGGCAAGGCGTGCCGATGACGCCGAGCAACCAGTTGGGTCTGGGTACCGCACCCGTCGTCGTCGAGTTCACGGCGTCTTCGTCATCGAGTAATACCCTGCAAAATCCGCTGTTTTATGCGGCCAAGTACGGCGGCTTCGTGCAGTCAGCCAACGGTGCGCCTTCGTTGACGCCTTCAACGCAGCCGCAATGGGATCAATTCGATAACAGCACCGGGGCTGGAATCGTCGATAGCGTGACCCATCAGCCCGTTTTGACTCCGAATACCAAATATCCCTGCGCGCCGGGCGATTGTTTGCCGGACAATTACTTCCCGGTACGAAACCCGACGCAGCTCAAGGCGCAGCTCGCGGTGGTGTTTGCCAATATTCTCGGCGGCACCGGTTCCGGCACGGCAGCAGCGGTGGTCTCCAATCAACGCGGCGGCGATGGTGCAACCTATCAGGCTTATTACGTGCCGACCCTGACCGATTCCAACGGTAGCACCGCAACCTGGCTCGGTTCACTGCAGTCCCTCTTTACGGACCAGCAAGGCAATCTGCGCGAAGATACTTCGTCGCATAGCGGAATTCTCAATGAAACGAGTTTTTCGGCGAATCCGGCCGTGAGTATTTTTTACGACAACGTGAGCACGGATGCGACCTACGGCCAGACCGTATTCAACCGCTACGCCAATTGCAGCCCGGCGCAAAATACCTCACCCACTTCACCTTGCGCGCCCACCGGCCAGTATCTGCCGTTGAGTCAGCTGAATCCGATCTGGAACGCGCGCGACAAACTGGCGGCGACGCCTGCATCGGTGACGACAGGTGCCAGCGCTCCCAATCGCGCGTATACGGATACCGCCGACAAAGGCCGCTATATCTTTACGTTCATCGACAAGAACCTGGATGGCCAGGTTGCGGGAGCGCCTGCAGCAACCTCTTCGGAAGTAGTGCCATTTGCGCTCTCGTCATTTTACAGCAGCAGCGGCAGCAACAACACTTACGGCCTGCTCAATGTAGGAGATCCTACCTCCGCACAGGAGCTCATCAACTACATTCGTGGGCAGGATTACACAGGCCTTCGCAATCGCACGATCAATTACAGTAACAGCACCAGCACGACCGCGCAGACATACCCGCTGGGCGATATCGTCGATTCCACTCCGGCTGTGGTCGGCACACCGGAAGAAGCCTACGACCTGCTTTATAACGATTCGACCTTTGCCACATTCCGCGCGCAATACCAGTTCCGCCGCAATGTGGTTTATGCCGGCGGCAACGACGGCATGCTGCATGCCTTCAACGCTGGCTTTTACAACCCTAATGCGACATGCCCCAGTAGCAGCACCGGCAGCACTTGCACCGCTTTCGGCGTTGCGCCAGTCAGCGGCACTTTCGCAACCACACCAGTTGCGCATCCGCTCGGCAGCGAGTTGTGGGCTTACGTACCGTTCAATCTGCTGCCGCATCTGATCTGGCTGACCAGCAGCAACTACAACCACGTTTACTATGTGGATGGCTCGCCGAAAATCGTCGATGCGCGCGTGTTCACAGCCGACGGCGATCATCCCGGCGGCTGGGGGACAGTGCTGATTGTCGGCTTCCGCTTCGGCGGTGGCGACATCGATCTTCCGGCGAGCAATTGCCTGTATTCAGCCGCGTTCAGCGGATTCAGCACAACCACCCAAAGCTGCGGCACTGTGAAGATACCGACGAAGGACATCTACACCCATTCGGCTTATGTGGTGATGGACATTACCAATCCGGAAGCGCCGCCGCGTTTGATGGCCGAGATTGCGGGCACGGCAGATTCGATGACGCTGCAGAACGTATTCGGCTTCACCACTTCGTTCCCGGCGGTGGTTCCGTTCAGTGCGCGCGGAGGCTCTACCAGCGACTATTGGTACCTGACCTTCGGCAACGGGCCCAAGAGCGGGCCTATCCCCGACCTCGCTACTGCGGTGAGCTCAGCGACGCCTTCCCTATACATTTACAAACTCGCCAGCGGCACCACGACCAATACGCCAGCGGCGACGTTGACGTTGCCGGGCAGCGACTTGAGCGGATTCACCGGATTCACAGGCGATCCGGTTTCGGTGGACTGGAATCTCGATTTTCTGGCCGATGCCATATTCGTCGGCACCGCTGGTGGTTCACCCGCAGCACCGACCGGCCAATTGGTGAAAATCGATACCAGTGCTTCCAGTGCCGCGAGCAGTCCAAGCAGTTGGACGGTAACGACGTTGGCGAATCCGGCCGAGCCGATTCTTGCAGCACCTTCGGTGACGATCGATAGCCGAGGCCAGCATTGGGTGTATGCGGGCACTGGCCGCCTTTTCGTTGCCGGTGACAAGGCCAACAACGTGACTCGGCAGAGTCTGTTCGGTGTGATCGAAAACACTACGGTGGCGAGTACGAGTTGCACAACGGCAACGCCGTGCCGCACTTATGCCAACCTTGCCGATGTCAGCGCAGCGACAGTGACGCAGGCTTCCTCAAGTTCGGCAGTGGTGATCGCCGGCGTCACCGGCACACCGCAACCTGTGACCAACGAAGCAACGCTGGAAGCCGGCGTGCAAGCCGATTATGGCTGGAAGATCAAGTTGAACCTGCCAGCAACAACTACTACGTCAGCGGAACGTGTTCTCAGCTCTACTGCGATTTCCGGCGGCGCCCTATTCGCAACCGCATTCACGCCGGATACCAGTTTATGTACCGGATTGGGCAGCAGTCGTCTGTTCGGTGTGAACTTCATCACCGGCGTCGCCAATTCAGCTGTACCGACTTTGGGCAGCACGGTATCGGGTGGCACCATCACCTTCCCGAGCAGCATATCGCTCGGCTCCGGTTTGGCTGCCGCACCCAGCCTCGATCCAACGGCCACAACCGGGACCAACGGACAATTGAGTATTGTCACGCAAACCTCGACAGGCGCGATCGTGACGACTCAGGCAACCGTGGCGCCGACGGAAAAGAACGGCGAAGTCGACTGGCGCGAAACGCTGCCGAACTCGAACTGATTTTTGGGCTATTGATCTCGATACCGATCCTGATATGAACATGCGACATGAGCGAAGTAGGCACTGGGTGCAACGCGGATTCACGCTGATCGAGGTGATGATCGCTGCTGCAATCGTTGCGATCCTTGCAGCGATCGCGGTGCCGAGTTATCAGCGATATCAGCTGAAGACAAATCGAGAGGCCGGCGAAGGTTGTCTGGTCGAAGCCCAGCGCCGGCTCGAAACGGCGTATCAGCATACGAATAGTTACCCGACCAATCTCATCGGCGCGGGCTACAGCACGGCAACGGTGACTTGCGGGGACTCGGCGTTGTACGTGGTTTCGCTGCAGCCGAGCAGCGCGAGCTGTTCCAACACCGCAGGCTGCGTGCAATTGATTGCCCAGGCACAAGGTCGCCAGGTCAAGGATGGCAACCTGCGGCTGACGGTGAATACCAGTCAATATCTGAACAACGCCACCACCAGCAACAGCGCCGGCTCGAATCTTTATTATGTGAAAGACCATCTGCCGCCGGGCGCATCGACCTGGGTGGCCTCGTGGGATTTCCAGCCGGGCAGCTGAAGGAAACACTCGATGAAATTGCCCATGAAGTCTTCCGGCGCTGGCTTCACCTTGATCGAGTTGATCATCACCATTTCGATCATTGCGATCCTCGCGGCGATCGCGTTTCCCAACTACACCAGCTACGTTATCCGTAGCAATCGTTCGGTCGCACGCGGCGTGCTGGTGGATCTCGCGGCGAAGCAGGAAGTGCTGAAGTTGCAGAACACGGTTTATTCGACCGACTTCACTTATCTTGCCGGGGTCAGCGGTACCAGCTACTACATCAATCGCAGCAGCCTGGTCGAAGCGACACAAATGCCGGACAGCATCTATCAGATCAGCCTGAATCCTGCGACCAGCACCGCCTTCACCTTGACCGCAACACCCGTCACCGGCAGCCCGCAGGCGAAAGATACGCAATGCACTTCGCTGATACTCGCCAGTACCGGCTTGCGCACCGCAACGGGTTCAAGCCCGACGCTCTGCTGGTCAAAGTAAACCTGCGCCGCCATTCCGCGGCAAGCCTCGATTGACCTCGCTTCCCGGCATTCAGCCGGCCTAAACCGTCCATCGGTTTTCCCGCTGGCACTCGGTCTGCTAACGCACACTTTGCCAGAGGAGAGTCTTGCCATGGGTGCGCAGCGGGGTTTCACATTGCTGGAGTTGATTATCGTGATTGCCATCGCCGCCGTGCTGATGACGATTGCGGTTCCCGGCATGCGCAGCTTTTTGCTGGCCAGCGAACGTAGCGAAGCTTCGACCTCGCTTTATGGCTGCCTGGTCGAAGCGCGGTCCGAGGCGATCGCACGCAACTGGTCGATCTTGCTGTGCGCACGCGATCCGACCCCGACCAATACCTCGCCGAAATGTCAGGTCAACGGCAGCGACTGGACGCGCGGCTGGGTGCTGTTGCGCGATGCCAACAATAATGGCGTGCTCGATTCCGGCGAGCCGGCGGCTACCGATGTGATCGCAGCCGGTGACGCTACCGATAACGCCTTCACCATTTCACCGTTGCCGGCAACGCCGAGCTACATCAATTTCCAGTCGACCGGCCGGCCCAGCACGGCCACCACATTCACTCTATGCAAAACCGGCGATACCACGTTTCAGGGTCGCATCATTTATGTTGATCTCAGCGGCCACATTTCGCTCGCGGCTTACACCTGCTCATGAACCCGCGCCGCCGCCAACTCGCCGGCTTCACCTTGATCGAAGTGCTTATCACCGTTGCGGTGGTATCGATCGGACTGCTGGCAGTGGCAGGTTTGCAGGCAATTGCGAAGAAGGCGAATTACGATGCCTTGCAGCGCACTGCCGCGGCCGCGCTGGGCCAGGGCATCATCGAGCGCATCCGCGCGAACCCGACGCAAGGCACTGCTTACGCCCAATACGGCAGCGAAATCAGCGAACTCTATCCCGTCTCGCCGACGGTCTGTAACCCCGCACCGAATGCGCAACTGCCCTCGCCGGCCGCGGCGTTCTGCACGCCGGCGCAGGTGGCCCAGGCGAATCTTTATGCCTGGTCGCAGGAACTGCTGGGTGCGGCCGAGCAGGTGATCGCCAGCGGCGCAACGCCGGCCGATACCAATCTCGGCGGCCTGCAGCACGCGGCCGGTTGCATCTCGGTGAACGCCTGCGGCGCGCTGAAAATTTATACCGTGGCGATTGTCTGGCGCGGGCTTTCGCCAGTAGCGCCCCCCGGCAGCGACCTGACCGATCCGAGCAGCAACAGCTGTGGCAACGATGCCTTGCAGAACCAGTTTTATCAGCCGCCGACCGGCTACAGCTCGATGACGATGCGCCGCGTGCTGGTGTTTCAGGCGGCGATTCTCGACCCCAGCGTGGGCACGGTGCCGTCATGCTGATGAGAACGATCCCGCGCAGATGCCAGCATCAGCAGGGCCTGACGCTGATCGAGCTGATGATCGCGCTGACGCTGGGGCTTATCATCATCGGCGCCTTGCTCGCAGTTTTTCTGGCCAACAACCAGAGCGCGAACCAGACCGAAGCCACCGCTCAGTTGCAGGACAACGGCCGTTCCGCGCTCGACATACTCGGCCGCGATATCAGCATGGCCGGCTATTGGGGCGGCATGTTCGGCACGCACAGCATTACGCCTTGCGATCTTGGCACCGCTTGCAGTGTGGGCACCACTACCAGTGTGCCGGTGGTCGGTGTGATTCAGCAGCCGCAACCTGCGGGCAATGACATCAGCGGTATCGACTGGGCCCTGCAACTGACCAACCGCATCGAGTTCGCCGATCAGCTGGATGTGAACAGCGCCAACAGTTTATCCATCGCCTCGAAATTCCCCGGCCTCACTTTGGCCAATCTGCAACCCGGTTCGGACGTGGTGGCGATCCGCCGCGCGGCAGGACAATCCGCGGTGGACCTCGCATCCGGTGCGTCGTCGGTGACGTTGACGCCGTACAACTTTTATCTGATGAGCAATGGCACCAGCGGCTCGATCATCCGCGCGCCTGCAAGCGGCGTTTATCCGGGCGCTGGCAACCCGCCGCTACTGGCGAATTCCTCGTTCTACAAATATGTGGCGCGAGTTTATTACGTGCGCACTTTCGATCACACCAATTCCAATGGCGTGCCGGACAACATTCCAAGCCTGTGCCGCGCGGAGATTTGCCCGAGCGGATGGAACAGTCACGGCGGCTCCATCGACACGGCGACCTGCGGCGATGGCCTCGCCAGTGCGGCCGGCTATTACGCGCAGTGTGTGGCCGAAGGCGTGGAATCCCTGCAGATCGAATGGGGTCTGGATTTAACCACGCCCGCGCCGGATTGCATCGTCGACACCTACACCAGCCAGCCTTACGCGCAGCCTGCCATCACCGGCCGGCCGACGGCGTGGCAGGTGTCGGATCTCGGCCTCACCGCGCGCATTTCGGTGCTGGTGCGCTCGACGCAACTCGACGGCACTTACACCGACAACAAAACCTATACGCTCGCCGACTACACGATGACGCAGGCGATGATCCAGCAGGCGAATGCCGCGCATTATCACCGCCGCATCTATTCCACCACGGTGCAAATGCGCAATCCGAACGGAGACAGCGGCCTATGCACGCATTGAGCCGCCCGCGCGAAGCCGGCATTGCGCTGGTGATGGCGATGATCGTGCTGATTATCCTGACGCTGCTCGGTATTGCCGCAATCCGCGCGAGCCGGCTCGAACTGCGCATGTCGAACAATTCGCAGAGCCGCCTGAGCGCGCTGGAACAGGCGCAATCGCTCGCGGATACGGTGGTTTCCAATCCGGCGAATATTGCGATCCAGCCCGGCACGCATTACTTCTTCTGCTTCAGTTCGCCGGCACCGTATGCGCCCTCGAATCCGCCGTCGCCGCCGTTTTCATCGTCCGGCGGCTGCGCCAATTACACCGTCGGCAGCAACAGTTATTCCGCGCTCGGCACCATCAGCCTGCCGTCGGCGGCCGGCTTCGGCACGATGAGTGGCGTGGTCAATCCGCTGCCGCGCAACACCTATGCGCAAGTGCTGCGCAACGATCCGGAATTCGTTCCATCAACCGCGGTGCGCCCTGAAGAAACCAGCGGCCGCAGCTACGATTTTGCCAGCTTCTCGGTAATGGCCGGCTACGACAATTCGATTCCGCAGGATGGCAGCGGCAACGTCGCTTCGGCGAGCCAGCCGGCAGCCGGCGTCAGCGAAGTCGACGAAGGTTTGTATGTGCGGCAGAGCAAGCCTACCGGAGTGACCTATCAATGAAGATCGGGTCAATCAACACGTCGAACGTGAATCAATTATTGATCGAGCAATCCTCGATCGAACACTCATCGAGCCAGCGCGCTTCAAGCACTCATTGGCTGCGGCGCCGCGCCTGGCTTCTGCTCTGCCTGATGTTTGCGATGCCCGCGCTCGCCGACGATATCGATATCTACAACAATCCTTCGGCGAACTCGCTGCAACCGCCGTACACCATCATCGTGCTCGATTTGAACCTGCTCGGCATCTGCAACAGCGTGGTGACGCAGACCAGCAATCCGAACAATGCCAGCGCGCCGCAACTGTGCCTCAACATCACCAACACCATCGTACTGAGCGATCTGCTGACCGGCGTAACCAGCAATCCAGCGGCGTATCTCACCAGCCTGCTGACCGGCGCTTACGCCTGCACCGGAAGCACATCAAGCACCGCCTGTAACAGTAATGCGGCGGCGCTGTGCAATCTTTATGGACTGATCGGCGCCACGCCCAGCGCGAGCGTTTCGATTCCCGGCATCACGCCCTTGTTGGCGCCTTTGCTCGGCGGCGTCACCACGCTCAGCTGCGGCACGCTGAACGCCTTGCTGGGCATTCCGGCGGTCGGCACGCTGCTGAATGGTGTGATGAGCAGCTTCGTCGGCCAGCTGGTCACCGGCTTGGTCAATCCCTTGCTGTCGACCTTGTTCGGCCAATTGCCATCGGCCATCGTCGCGCTTTTGCAGCCGACGATCAGCGCGGTTTTCGCGCAGGGCCAGATCAGCCTGATGTCGCTGCTGGGCGCAATGCTCAATAGTTTGATCAACACCAATGTGGCGATCCTGGTGTCGCATGCCGATCGCAGCAACGCCACCGGCTCGCCGGCCAGCACGTGCAGTTTTGCCGATACCGCCAGCATTCCCGGCGCGCGCAGCAGCACCGTCGGTTGCAGCAACGGCGCTTACATGCTGCTGGGTTTCACCACGCTGGCGAATCAGACCACCATCAACACGGTGTTGACCAAAGTCAGCACATTGCTGACCAATGCTTTATCGCCGACCAATCTGCTGAATTCCACTACCGCGCTGCTGAGCACCACGCTGACCACGCCGACGCAACTGCTGCCGCCCTATCAGGCCAAGGAAGCCTACGCCGAGATCACGCATTATCTGGCCGGCAACAACATCTACAACGCACCGCTGGCCCGCTGGGATGGACTCACCGGCGTGCTGACGCGCGACACTTCGATCGAACTGGCGAATGGCAATTACGCCAAGCCGCCGCTGTCCTGCCGCAGCGCCAACGTGCTCAACGTGATGTTGACCAACAACCTGCGCGATGGCGAATCCGACGGCACTTTGCGCGCCTATTTTCCGGCGCTGCCGAGTGGCAGCATCACGCTGGGCAATGTGGTGCAACAAGCGCAGACCCCAGGTTTTATTGATAACGCCGGCAACACCATCAGTCTGCAATCGTATTTCCTGATCCAGAATCTATTGACCAGCACCGCCACGCTCGCCAACACCGGCGCCACGGTGCTGACCTACGCCGATTCGCTCGGCCTGCTCGGTCTAGGCCAATCGATCGCGCAGCTGATGCAGCCTTCGCTGATCGTCAACGCCTCGCTGGTCAGCGCCAGTACCACGGCGAGCGCGGGTGCGACCACCAGCGGTTTGCTGACGCCAGCGTTTTTCTCGATCTTCAAGCCGGACGCGAATGCCAGCACTTCGCAAACGGCCGGCACCTCCAAACCTGGCTGGTTCGGCAATTTGAAGCGGCTTGATCTGGATCAAGTGACCAATGCCAGCAGTTCCGCGATCGGCACTTACATTTATACCGATGCCAATTGCAGCGACTCCAGCGCCGCGGCCGGCAGTTGCGCATCGGCTATCGCCAGCGATGGGCGCATCTCGACCACTGCAAAAACCTACTGGACCAACAGCGCGCAGCTCGGAGCCAACTCGGTCGATGGCCGCGAAGCCACACTCGGCGGCGCTGGCGAAAATATTCCGGGCTATGTTTACGGCGGCGGCGGTAATCCCGGCCGTAAAAATGCGGATGGCGTGCGCCAGCTTTATTACGACAGCCTGCCTGCGGGCAGTACTGTGCCGGTGCTGGCCGCGCTCGACGCGGATAACGCCACTGGCACTTTCAACACGGCAACCAGTGCCGAGCGCAACGAGCTGTATCAATATTTGAACTGCCCGGTCACCGCGAACGACACGACGTGTCAAGCCTTGCTGCTGCATGCGCGCGGCTTCAATGTCGGCACCAGCACCGCGCCAGTCAGCAATCTGAATAATGTGACCAGCCGCAGCTGGATGCTCGGCGCGGTGTTGCATGCGCGGCCGGTGGCGATCAACTACGGCGCGCGTTCGGGCTACAGCAAAACCGATCCCGATATCCGCGTGCTGTTCGGTTCGGCCGACGGCTTTCTGCACATGGTCAAGAACGGGCCGGCGGCGAGTCCGCTCGGTCAGGAAGTCTGGGCGTTCATGCCGCGTGCGGTGATGGGCAATCTGAAAACCCTGCGCGACGATGCCTACAGTTCACCGAACAATCTCGGCTTTCCGTATGGCGTGGATGGCGCGCCGCAGGTGCTGATCCAGAACCTCAACAGCACTACCGGCGTGCCGGGCAACGTCTATGCGTTCTTCGGCTTACGCCGCGGCGCGGGCGCGAATTCGTCCAGCCTGCCCGGTGCTTACAGCGCTTACTACGCGCTCGACCTGAGCAATCCCGATTCACCGAAACTGATGTGGACCTTAAGTAAAGCTGGGGTCTACAGCGCCAACGCTACTTCGCCGGGCTTGATCGGCGGCACTTCGCAATTTCCCGAACTGGCCGAAACTTTCTCCTCGCCAGCGATCGGCAAGGTCTTGCTGCAGGGCGAAACGACCGCGCGCTCGGTGCTGATTTTCGGCGGCGGCTACAACGGCAGCGTCAATGGCACCAGGATCGGCAAGGATTTGAACAACAGCCGCAACGCCAGCGCCGCTGCGCAGATCGGCCAGAACGACAGCATCGGCAACGCCATTTATGTGGTCGACGCGATGACCGGCCAACTGCTGTGGAAAGCCACGCAAGCGGCCGGCAGCGGTGCGTCCTACAACAGCGGCACGCTGACCTTCTCGCATCCGCTGATGCAGGACGGCATAGCCTCCGACATCACCGCGCTGGATACCGACGGCGATGGCTATACCGATCGCTTTTATATCGGCGATACCGGCGGGCATGTCTGGCGCGGCGATATGGCGATGACCGCAACCGGCGCCGATCGCAGCAAATGGACCTTGAGCCTGCTCGCCAGTCTGGGTCGTCATGCGAATCCCTCATCGACCAACAACACGCTGGCGAATGATCGGCGCTTCCTGCAGGCGCCGGATTATGTGCCGGCGTCGGACCCGACCAGCAAATCGAGTTACGACGCGGTGGTCATCGCGTCCGGCGATCGTGAAGATCCGTTCAACACCGTCACCGTCAACGATCTGTTCGCGCTGCGCGACTACGATACCGCGAGCGATAAAACGCTGACGCCGGCAAGCACCAATGCGATCAACGGCGTCATCACCAGCGAAAGCGACAGCCGTCTGCTGATTGCGTCCACCGTGGCCGCCAATGGCCTGACTGCGCTACCGGCGAGCTGCAGCGGCACCACCAGTTGCGCGGTTTCCGGCATCACCAACGGCTGGATGCTGACGCTCAACAGCAGCGGCGAAAAAGCCACGTCGCCGCCGGTCACCGTCGCCGGCACGGTGACGCTCGCCAGCTTTGTTCCGCCCAGCAGCGGCAACTCCTGCACACCGAGCGAAGGCGGCGGCAAGCTTTACGCTCTGAGTCTCGACGATGGCCATCCAACCATCGCCGCATTCGCCAACGATAGCGACGGCGACGCGCGTACGATTTCCACCACTGCGCCCGGCATGCCTGGCGAACTCAATGCGGTGACCACCAACACGCTCAATGTCAATGCGCAGACGCTGACGATTCAGGTAGTGCCGTTCTACCGCGTATACTGGCGCGAGCGCAGGGGTGACGAAGAAAAGCCAGTGCAGCAAGTGCCGCAATGATCGGGAAAATCCGCAGCAAAAAATCTCGAACACGTCAGCGCGGATTCACGCTGATCGAGTTGATGATCGTGGTCGTCATCGTGGCGATCCTCGCGGTAATCGCCTTGCCGAATTACACGCTGTTCGTTTATCGCGCCAACCGCGTCGCCGGCAAGAGCGAACTACTGGCGCTTGCGCAACAGCAGGAATCCTATTTTTCCGATCGCAAGAAATACGCAAGCATTGCGCTGATCACCAACCTGCCCGGAAATTTCGGCTATCTCACCAGCAACGGCACGCTCTCCGCCAGCGCCAGCGCGAGTTCGATTTACCGCGTCAGCGCCGTGCCATTGACAGGCGGATCGGTCGGCAACGCCTGCTCCGGCGTCGGCACGCCGAGCTTCGATTACCTGCTGATCGCCACGCCGATGAACGCGCAGAATGGCGACTCGCGCTGCATGACATTGTGCCTCGCCTCGACCGGCGACAAGGGCGCAACCGGCACCGACGGACCGCAGAGCTGCTGGCAGAAATAGCCGCTCAAGCAAAGCCTCGATTCATCAGGCGATGCATCGATGGCATGAGAATGGTGACCTTAGAATTCGCAAACTCAGGATTTCGGTTCGCTGACAGCTTCCGCTTGAGGCTGAGTTGTCGTGCCTTTTTCCGCGATTTCGGGGGACGCTGGCGGCGAGTTCGGCGCGTTCGCAGCATTCTGAGCCGCTGCCTGTTTTTGCGCGTGGCGTGAGGCGATCAGCATGTCCAGCACCAGCAGCGCGGCGCCGATGCTGATCGCGCTGTCCGCCAGATTGAAAGCCGCGAAGTGCCAGCTGCCGATATAGAAATCAACGAAGTCGACGACGAAGCCGCGTAGCGCCCGATCGATCGCATTACCAAGCGCACCGCCGAGGATCAGCGCGAATGCGCTGGCTTCGAGACGATGATCGTAAGGATGCCGCCGCAGCCACCACAGAATCCACACACTGACCGACGCGCTGAGCACGATGAACACCAGCGCCGGTGCGCTGTTGAACATCGAAAACGCAGCGCCGGTATTGTGCATGTTGGAAAGATTCAGATGCGGCATCAGCGGCACCGAATCGAAACGCTGGATATGGCGCTCCACCAGATATTTGCTGGCATGATCGAACACGATCACGAATAGCGAAAGCCACAGCCACTGAATATTTTTTACGCGCGATTGCAAGGCTTGCGACCTCTGGCTGAATTCGATGAGCGCATTACAGCACTAAACAAATAAGCGCCGCTCGCCCGCGCCAGCGACATTGCTGGCACAACGCGCGCAGATCAGCGGATGCGCCGCATCCGCACCGACATCTTCGCGGCGATGCCAGCAGCGTGCGCATTTTGGCGCAGTGCTGGCGTGTGCTGCGATCCAGATGATGGCGCCATCTTCAAGCTTCGCTTCCACATCGGCCTCGATGGTCGCTGGATCACGATCGATCATCCGTTGCACCAACGGCAACACGATGGCCTCGCTGGTGATGAACCAGAAACGCAATTCCGCGCCGGTATGCGCCAGCGCTTGATAGGTTTCGCCATCGGCATAAATCGTCACTACCGCTTCCAGTCCGGAGCCGATCTGTTCGCGCGCACGCAGGTCTTCCAGTACTTTTTTCACCGCGTCGCGCACGGCTGTCATCCGCGTCCACGGGCCGGAATCTCCGCCGGATTTTTCGATCGCCAAGTGTTGATCGAACGCATGCCAGGTTTGCACGAAGAGGCTCGCGCTACGATCGCCCGGCAACAGGCGCCAGATTTCATCGGCAGTGAAGGACAGCATCGGCGCGATCCAGCGCACCAGCGCTTCGGCGATTTGCAGCAGCGCGGTCTGCGCGGAGCGGCGCGCGACGCTCTTTGCCGGTAAGGTATAAAGACGATCCTTGAGGATGTCGAGATACAAGCCGCCAAGATCGACGACACAGAAGTTGTGCAGTTCCTGATACACCAGATGGAATTCGGCATCGGCATAAAACTGCTGGATACGCTGCTGTAATCGCGCGGCCTGCGCGATCGCCCAGCGATCGATTTCCAGCAGTTCCTGCAGCGCGACGGCATCGCGCGACGGCTCGAAATCGTGCAGGTTGCTCAGCAGATAGCGCGCGGTGTTGCGGATGCGGCGGTAGGCATCGGCGATACGTTTCAGCAGGTTGTCCGAGATCGCAATCTCGCCGGAATAATCGCTGGCGGCGACCCACAAGCGCAGCACGTCGGCGCCGAGCGTTTTAGTCACCGTCTGCGGCGCGACCACATTGCCGAGCGACTTCGACATCTTGCGGCCCTGCTCGTCCACCGTGAAACCATGCGTCAGCACGGATTTGTACGGCGCACGGCCGCGCATGGCGACACTGGTCAACAAGGAAGACTGGAACCAGCCGCGATGCTGATCCGAACCTTCGAGATAAATGTCCGCCAGCGGCGCAAGACCTTGCGCATCGAGCGCTTGTGGCTGAGTTGAAACGAACATGCCCTGATGCGCGGAGCCGGAATCGAACCAGACATCGAGCGTGTCGGTGCATTTGTCGTAGTCGGCAGCTTCATCGCCGAGCCAGTCTGCGGCACTCGAACCGAACCAGGCTTCGAGACCTTGCGCCGCCACTTTGTCCGCCACGCGATGCAGCAGCGCAGCACTCTGCGGATGCGCGGTCTGCGTCTGCTTGTGAATGAACAGAGCCAGCGGTACGCCCCAGAAACGCTGACGCGAAATGCACCAGTCGGGCCGGCCTTCGACCATGCCGCGCATGCGCGCTTGGCCCCAGTCGGGAATGAAGCGCACGTCGTTGTCGATGGCCGCCAGCGCGCGGCTTCGAACCGATTTCAGTTCACCGGATTCCGGTGCGTTATCGACGGCGGCATTCGGCATTTCATCCATCGCAATAAACCACTGCGCCGTGGCCAGCGTGTACAGCGGCGTCTTGTGGCGCCAGCAATGCGGATAGCTGTGCGTGATGTTCTGCGCAAATACGAGCGAACCATTCGCACGCAGCGCATCGAGAATCGGCGCCTCGGCTTTCTTCAGATGCATTCCCGCCACTACCGGCGTGCCGTCCTTGAACCGGCTATCCATGCCGATCGGATTGTTGACTTCGATGCCGTATTCGCGGCACACCAGAAAATCGTCGACACCATGCGCAGGCGCGGTATGCACGAGGCCGGTGCCGGCTTCGAGCGTGACGTGCGAACCGAGCACGATCGGCGGATGACGATCCGGCGCGAACGGATGAATCGCCAACAGGTTCTCGAACGACGTACCCGCCGCGGCGCGGCCAAGCCGATGCGCTTCGACATCGAGCCGCGCGGCCAGTGCATCGATCAAAGCTTCGGCAATCACAAAATGTCCATGACGACCGAAATCGACCAGCGCGTAATCGATTTCCGGATTCATCGCGATCGCCTGATTGCCCGGCAGCGACCACGGCGTGGTGGTCCAGATGACGAAGCTGATCTTGTCCGGCGCGTTCTCGTCGATGCCGAATTGCCGCGCGACCACTTTCGGATCAGCCGCTGCAAACGCCACGTAAATCGCGGTCGATTGCTTGTCCTGATATTCGACTTCGGCCTCCGCCAGAGACGAGCCGCAGTCCGCACACCAATGCACCGGCTTGAAGCCGCGCACGACATGGCCGTTTTCGACGATCCGCGCCAATACCCGTAATTGCTCGGCTTCAAACGCGGGCTGCATCGTTAGATACGGTTTTTCCCAATCCGCGAGCACGCCAAGACGTTTGAAATCCGCGCGCTGGCGTTCGATCTGTTCATTGGCATATTCGCGGCATTTCGCACGGAATTCGGCGGCGGACAACTTCTCGCCGACCTTGCCGAATTTCTTTTCGACCTGTAGTTCGATCGGCAGACCGTGGCAATCCCAACCGGGAACGAAGGGTGCGTCGCAGCCGTTGAGGCGCGCGGCCTTTACCACCATGTCCTTGAGGACTTTATTCACCGCATGACCGATGTGAATATCACCGTTGGCATACGGCGGACCATCGACGAACCAATACGGCTTGCGTCCAGCCGTGGCTTTTTGCACCTGCGCATAAAGCTTCTCGGATTCCCAGCGCGCGAGCATCTGTGGCTCGCGTTGCGACAGATTCGCCTGCATCGGAAAATCCGTCTGCGGCAGATTCAGCGTTTTTTTGTAGTCGCTGATCTCGGGGCTGATTGCGGGAGCGGCGGTTTCGTTCACGTCGTCATTCGGCTGTGGTTTTGCAACGGTTTGAAGTATTCCCGCGCGTTGTCGCCATCGGCCTGCATCTGCGCCGCGAGTTCGTCCATCGATTCAAACTTCAGCTGCGGTCGCAGGAATTTGCAGAACTCGATTTCCATTTCGACACCATACAAGTTGCCGCTGAAATCGAACAGGTGAGTTTCCAGCACGGGCGCGGTCAGGTTCAAGGTCGGCCGTACGCCGAGACTGGCGACGCCGGGCATGCCTTGCGGCTGCTCGCGCCAATACGCGCGCACCGCGTAAACGCCGTGCGCGAGCGCGTGCCGATGACGGATCGCCAGGTTCGCCGTCGGCATGCCGAGCTTGCGGCCGAGTCGCAAACCGCCGCGAACGCGTCCAAGCACGCGGAATTTTCGATCGAGCATGCGCGCAACCTGCTCAAGATCGGGAATCGCCAAGGCTTGCCGCAGCGCGGTGGAACTACAGCGTTCGCCTTCGATTTGCACTCCGCCCAAGCCCTCTGCGGCGAAGCCGAGCAAAGCACCCTGCTGCTGCAGCAAAGCGAGATCACCGCCACGACGCTGACCAAAACGGAAGTCATCGCCGACCACGATCGCGCGTGCGCCGAGACCTTCCACCAGAATCTGGCGAATGAACGCTTCGCCGCTGAGCGATGCCAGCGCGCGATCGAAACGCAGGCACAGCAGCCGATCGATTCCGGCCCGTTGCAAGGCGCGCACTTTGCCGCGGAAGCCGGCGATGCGCGGCGGCGGCGCCGTATCCGCAGCCAGCGCAAAAAATTCGCGCGGCGTCGGTTCAAAAATGATCGCGGTGGACGGCAGGCCATAATCCTGCGACAACTGTTGAAGCCGCCGCAACAGCGCTTGATGTCCGCGATGCATGCCGTCGAAATTGCCGATCGAAACCACGCAGCCGCGATGGCGCGGTACCAGATTGTGCAGACCGCGAATCAACTCCATGAGCAGGGCCGGACCAGAACTTTCAGCGAATCAAAAGCGGAATTATACGGCGTCGCTGCGCTGCGGCCGCAGGTCGCGCGCACGAACGCCCAGCAACAGCAGCGCGCCAAAATAAACCGCGATCGCCGCCACGATGAGTTCGCTCAGACGAAATGCGCGTTGCCAGCTGCCGAGCAGAAGCCAGCTCGATAAATCGCCGCTGAATATGACCAATAGCGCACCCATCGCCAGATTCGCAGCGAGCAGTCGCCAGCCGAAAACACCCCAGCCGGCGCCGGGAAGATAAATGCGATCGCGCCGCAGACGTCGCAGCAGCAGCAGCGAATTCACCCAGGCCGTGAGCGAAGTGGAAGCTGCAAGGCCGACATGCGCCGCGCGAATTTCAAACAGCCGCGAGCCCGCGAACAGCAGCACGCTGGCGCTCATGCCGACGACCAGCGCGATCACCGCGTAACGCATCGGCGCCTGCGTTTCCTGACGCGCGTAAAAACCCGGCACCAGCACTTTCACCAGCGAAAAACCCATGAATCCGAAACCGTAAGCGCACAGTGCATAAGTGGTCATCGCAACGTCTTCGGCGCCGAATTTTCCGCGTGCGAACATCGTCGCCACCAGCGGCCCGGCCAGCAGAATCATGCCGACGGCGGCGGGAATTCCGATCAGCAGCATGGTGCGCAAACCCCAGTCGAGCGTGATCGAAAATTGCTCCGGCGATTTCAACGTGTGCTGGCGCGACAGCGCGGGCAGGATCGCAGTCCCCACTGCGATGCTGAAAATGCCGACCGGAAATTCCATCAGACGGCTGGCGTAATAGAGCCAGCTGACGGCGCCGTCGCCGATGAATGTCGACAGGTTTGAATTCAGCAGCAGGCTGACCTGCGCCACCGACGAACCCACCAGCACTGGCCCCATCAATTTGAGAATGCGTTGCACACGTTGATCGCGCCAGCCCCAGCGCGGCAACGGTAAAAGATTGAGGCGCAGCAACGACGGCAGCTGGAATGCGAATTGCAAAACGCCCGCGGCGAAAACGGCGTAAGCCAGCACGTAAACCGAATTCTTGTCGATGAACATCGACGCGATCAGGCACAGGTTCAAGATCACCGGCGTGATCGCGGGCACAGCGAAGCGGCCGTAAGTGTTGAGTACGCCGCCGGCCAGCGAAGTCAGCGAGATGAACATCAGGTACGGAAAAGTCCAGCGCAACAGGCCGCCGGCCAGCGCCTGTTTTGCGGGATCGGCACTGAAACCGGACGCGAACAGCCACACCAGCAGCGGCGACGCGAAGCAGCCGACGAGCGTGAGCAGACCCAGAATGCCGCCGAGCGTGCCCATCACTACCGCGACCATGTCGCGCGCCTGCGCGTGCGTCTGCGTGGTTTTGGTCTGCGTGAAGACCGGTACGAAGGCTTGCGAAAAAGCACCTTCGGCGAACATGCGGCGGCCGAAATTCGGAATCTGCAGCGCGACGAAGAATGCGTCCGCACCGCCGCCAGCGCCGAAGGTCGATGCCAATAAAATTTCGCGGACAAACCCGAGCAGACGCGACAGCAAGGTGAAGCCGCCGACGATGCCGCTGGATTTGAGTAGACTTCTGGACATGAGCGATGTTGATTTTACGAGCCTTGCGCCGCCCGAAAAGCGCGATCCGCAAGCCCGATCCTGTTGACGCCGCGGCACATTTTTTCGTTGACAGGATTGGCGGCGGCGCAGATACTACGCGACTTTCTCAAGCCCTGTTGATCTGGAGTCGTCCTTGGCAAACACCATTCAAGCTCGCAAACGCGCGCGTCAATCCGAAAAGCACCGCGAGCACAATAATGCCCAGCGCACGATGCTGCGCACCACTGTCAAGAAAGTGGTGAAGGCCGTAGAGAGCAAAGACAAAGCCGCCGCCGAAACCGCCTACAACGAAATGGTGCCGGTGCTGGATCGCTACGCCGCGCGTGGCCTGATCCACAAGAACAAGGCCGCTCGCCACAAGAGCCGCCTTGCCGGGCACATCAAGACTCTCGCTGCTGCCAGCGCTTAAGCAGCGCTGCCTGCGGTCACAAGAAAAGCGGCCTGCAGGCCGCTTTTTTATTGCGCTTCGCTGAGGACTACGCGTTCGCTATTGCGTGACCCGGCAGAACATCTGCTGACCCTTTCCGATCATTTTTGCGGCAGCGGATCAGCACCCTCACCCGGCGCGGTGTGCTCGCCGCGGCCCGATTCGCTTGCAACGGTAAACCACCGCGCCACCGTTTTGCCCCAAGCATGCAGGAACGTGTAGCTCACTGGCACAACCACCAGCGTCAGCAAGGTCGAGGTGATGATGCCGCCGATCACGGCGCGTCCCATCGGCGACTGTGTTTCGCCGCCTTTGCCGATGCCGAGCGCCATCGGCAGCATGCCGAAAATCATCGCCAGCGTGGTCATCAGGATCGGCCGCAGACGCACCTGGCCGGCATCGAAGATCGCCTGATTCAGCGTCTTGCCTTCGCGCAGTCCCTGATTGGTGAAATCCACCAGCAGAATCGCATTCTTGGTGACAAGGCCCATCAGCATGATGAAGCCGATGATCGAGAACAGATTGAGCGTGGTGTGCGTAATCAACAGCGCGATAAACACGCCGGAGAGTGATAGCGGCAGCGACATCATGATCGCCAGCGGTTGCAGGAAGCTGCCGAACTGCGAGGCCAGAATGAAGTAGATGAACAGCACCGCCAGCCCGAGCGCGGCCATCGCCGACAGGAAGGCATCGTTCATTTCCTGCTGCTGTCCGCCAACATCAAAACGGAAGCCGGGCGGCAATTTTGTCGAGTCCATGATCTTCTGCACATCGTTGCCGACATCGCCGCCTGGCCGGCCATCGGCGTTGGCATAAATCGACACGCGACGCTGCTGATTGAGCCGCTTCAATTGCTGCGGGCTGGCGGTTTCGACGAACTGCGCGACCTGCCGCAAGGCGACCAGCAGCGGCTGGCCGTTGGCATCAAGGCGCGTGTTGCTGGAGATGTAGAGATCGCCGAGATCAGCCGCGATACGCCGATCGGTTTTTGGCAACTGCACGATCACATCGTAATCCTGGCCATCGGGCCCGAGCCAGTGACTGATCGTGTCGCCCGCCACCAGCGGCCGCAAGGCATTGCCGATGCGCGCATTGCTCAAACCGAGGTCCGCAGCGAGATCGTTGTTGATGCGCACCGCGACCGTGGGATTGGCGCCGGTCTCGCTGCTTTCAAGATCGGCGATGCCCGGCACCTTGGCGATTTTCGCCATCAGCTCCTGCGAAATCTGCGTCAGCTTGTCGGCATCCGGCCCGAGAATGGAGATGAAAACCGCCTTGTCATAGCCGATCGACAAGGCAATGCCGCCAATCGATTTGAGCCGCTCGCGAATAGCGCCTTCGATCACTTTTTGCGAGCGCCGATGGGTCACGTCGGCATCGCTCAGCAGCAGATCGACGCGCGAATAATTCTTGCCTTCGTCGGAGCCGACCACGGTGTTGATCGTCTCGATTTCCGGAAAACTTTTCAGTGCGTCCTCGACCTGCCGGGTCTTCGCATCGGTGTAGCTCAGGCTGGAACCGATCTGCGTATTCAGTCGCAAGGAGATGAAGCCTTCGTCGTTGGCCGGAATGAATTCAGTGCCGATCATCGGCAATAAAAAGAAGCTGCCGAAGAACACGAATGCAGCAAGCCAGAGCACGATGCCGCGATTGCCGAGTGTTGCCCAGCGCGGCTTCAGCAGACTCGCATCGTTGCGCAGAAATGCGCGGATCGGGCTGAACACGGGAATATAAATTCGATGCCGCGTGGGCGACAGCGCCCAGCTCAGCAGACGGCCATAGGCGCGATGCGCAGCTTCTACCGCGCGCTCGAACCGTTCGAGAAAACGGCCGAGCCAGGGCAGATATTTGAAGCGGCCTTCGACCGGATCGCGCCACACCGACGACAGCATGGGGTCGAGCGTGAAACTGACGAACAGCGACACCAGTACTGCGACCGCCACGGTAATTCCGAACTGGAAAAAATAGCGGCCGATGATGCCGTTCATGAACGCCACCGGCACGAATACCGCGAGAATGGCGAACGTCGTTGCCATTACTGCCAAGCCGATTTCGTTGGTGCCGTCTTCGGCTGCCTGCCGGTGCGTCTTGCCCAGATGCAGATGCCGCACGATGTTCTCGCGCACCACGATCGCGTCGTCGATCAACAAGCCGATGCACAGGCTCAGCGCCATCAGCGAAATGAAGTTGATGGTGAAGCCGAACACATGCAACGCGATAAACGTGGCGATCACCGAAATCGGCAAGGTGAGGCCGGTGATGATGGTCGAGCGCCAGGAATGCAGGAACAGAAACACGATCAGCACCGTCAACAGCGCGCCTTCCAGAATGGTCTGCTTGACGCGCGACAACGACTCCTTCACGCCTTCGGCATTGTTGTTGATGGTCTTGATCTTCACATCTGCCGGCAAGCGTTTGCCCAGCTCGTCGATCGCCGCTGCGACACCTTCACCGGTGGTCACAATATTTGCGTTCTGCACTTTGAACAGCGTCAGCGAAACCGCCGGAATGCCATCGGTGCGTGCCAGCGAAGTCGGCTCGGCTTCGCCATCCACCACATCGGCCAGCTGATCGAGATAGATCGGCACGCCGCCCTGCTGCAGATAGATCGGCCCACCGCGCGTGGCGACGATGATACGGCCAAAGGCTTGTGGATTCTTGATGCGGCCTTCCACACGCACCAGTTGTTCCTGACTGCCGGCGACAATGCTGCCGGCGGGCAAATCCTGATTTGCATCCTGGATCGCAGCGACCACCTGATCGACGCCGATGCCGTAGTTCTGCATCTGCGCGGGCTTCAGATAAACCTGCACCTGCCGCACCACGCCGCCCTTGGTTTCGATGTTGCCGATGCCAGGCGCATTCTGCAGCCGCTTGACGATAACCTGATCGACCAGATTGGAAACTTCACGCAAGGAGCGCGTGGTCGAATACACCGACAGGCTGACCACCGGCTGCTGGTTCGGATCGTTGTTTGCGCGGCTCACCTGCGGGTCTTTCATCTCGCGCGGGAACGTCGGCCGGATCACCGCAAGCTTGTCGCGCACTTCCTGCGCGGCCACGGCAACATCTACATCGAGCCGGAATTCGATGTTGATGAAGCCGGTGCCTTCGCGCATGGTCGAGTAAATGCGCTTGACGCCATCGACGGTATTGATGACGTTTTCCATCGGCTTGACCACATCGTTCTCGATCGCCTCCGGCGACGCGCCCGGATAGTCGATCGACACCGACAACTGTGGATTCGCCACATCCGGCATCTGCTCCACCGGCAGGCGCTGATACGAAAAGATGCCGAGCACGACCAGTGCGAGCATCACCATCGTGGCGAATACCGGCTGATTGATACTGGTTTTGGTGATCCACATGGCGGGAGGCTCGTCGCGTTGATGCTGGCGTTTAGTGGGCCGCGCTGACCGCGCCGGTGGTGGTGCCGAGACTCGCCGCGCGATCGGCTGCGCCATTCGCTCCAGTGTTCGGTGACTGGTCTTTCAGCACGATGCTATCGCCCGCCTTTAAGCCATCCATGCGTGCGGTGATCACCTGCTCGCCCACCGCCACGCCATCGCGGATTTCGGTCCAGCCCTCGCTGGTCGAACCCAGGCCCGGCGTGACGCTGCGCTTCTCGACGAGCCCTTTATCGAGCACGAAAACATAGGGCAAACCGGCTTCGCTGCGGAGTGCGGACGTCGGCACGGAGGGCAGCGCGTCGCCGTGATCGAGAATCAGATTGCCTTGCGCGAACATGCCGCCCTTGAGTGCGCTGTCGGCGTTTTCCACCGCGAGGTAGACCGTGATCGAGCGCGAGCCGGCGTCGGTGATCGGATTGATCCGCTCGACCTTGCCCTCGAACATGCGGTCGTTGAATCCATCCACGTGAAAGCGCGCGGTTTGCCCCACCTTGATGCTCGGCACTTCGGAGGCCGGCGCCGAAGCCTGCAACTCCATTCGGGTGAGATCGACCAGGCTCAATATCGATGAATCCTGCGAAACCTTTTCGCCGGGCTGCGCCAGACGTTGCGCGATCACGCCATCGAACGGCGCGCGCACCACCGCGTCTTCCAGCGCGATCTGCGACAAACGCAGATTCGCCGCCGCCAGTTTCTCGTTGGCCGCATTGGCTTCATAAGTGCTGTTGGCGGAGTCATAAGCATTCTGCGAGATGAACTGTTCGGCCAGCAGCGCCTTGCTGTTATCCCGATTCAACTTGGCGAGCGCCAAGTCCGCACGCGCCTTTTCCAGCATCGCCTGCTGCGCGTCGCGTTGCGCGGTGGCATTGCGAACATCGATATGCGCCAGCACATCGCCGCGATGCACCGCTTGGCCTTCGCGCACGCTCATGTCCAGCACCTCACCCGCCACTTTCGATTTCAGCGTGGTCTGCCACAGCGGCGACAAGGAACCCGACACCGGCAGTTCCCGATTCAGCGCTTTCAGCTGCACCATCGCCACATCGGCTGCCGCCAATTCCACCGGGGCCACGATATCGGATTTCGGCGCGGCCGGCGTCTTGTCATGCCGCGACAACAACACCACGCTGGCGATCAGCGTGAATGCGACCACCGCGATCGCAGGCCGGGTGAAACGCCAGCGGCGCACGGCCACGGGTTCGGGATGATTTGAATTCATGCGATTGGATTTCGATGGCACAGGCTCAGCACGCCATCGAACAATTCTCCGGTATTTTTCATGACACTGATTGGATGCCGGCAGCGCTTGTTCTGGATGCAAGCCGGCTTTGCGTGTTTGATGTCGCAGCGCCATGCAAGGTTTGGAACCGGCCCGCGCCAGCCAGACGAGCGGTGGGTCACAGCTGTTTTGCCGCTCGCCCTGGCATCGGGCGGCATAGCGAGGCAAATCGCGGGCGGTTATCCCTCGCTCGCCATGAAGCCTGCCGTTCCCTTACCGAAACTGCTTGTCCCCTGCTTCGAGCGGCGCCCTCAGCGCGATTCCGCAACACCCTTGATCGGCGCGACGCGCTGCGGCT
>CAJCJH010000059.1 GCA_903970615.1 Rhodospirillales bacterium | reverse complement strand
GCCGATCGGCTCGGCCGAAATCGTCACCATCGTCAACCTGCCGAAGATGTCGGATGGTGGCGATTCCAACGTCACGCTGCGTGGTGTAGGCCCGCAATTGCTGGCATTGAGACCGGAACTGAAGTTGATCGAAGGTCGCATTTTTCAGCCCGCGGTGCGTGAATTGATCGCCGGAAAATCCGCCGCAAAACAGTTCCGTGGCTTGACGCTCGGCAGCAAGATTTCGTTCCGCGAGTCGGACTGGACGGTAGTCGGCATCTTCGACAGCAATGGCGATGCGCACGAATCCGAGTTGATGGCAGATAGCGAAACCGTGCTCTCGGCATTTCGCCGGCTCGGCTTTCAGTCGGTCACCGTACTGCTCGATTCCGCCGCGGCGTTCGATATCTTCAAGGATGCGCTGACGACCAATCCGAGCTTGACGGTCGATGCCAAACGCGAACCGGAATACTATGCCGAGCAATCGAAACGCTTGACCACGCTGCTCAATTTCCTCGGCTTCTTCGTCGGCGGCATCATGGCCGTTGGTGCGATGTTTGGTGCGCTCAACACGATGTATTCGGCGGTCTCGGCGCGCAGCCTGGAAATCGCCACGCTACGCGCGATCGGCTTCGGCGCGTTGCCGGTGGTGATTTCGGTGTTCGTCGAAGCGCTGCTGCTGTCGCTTTTGGGCGGCATCATCGGCGCCGCGCTCGCGTGGATTTTCTTCAACGGCAACACGGTGAATACGCTGGGTGCGAATTTCTCGCAGGTCGTGTTTCAGCTGACGGTGAGTCCGGCTTTGCTGATCTCCGGAATCATCCTGGCCTGCACAATCGGCATCGCAGGCGGACTTTTCCCTGCGATCCGCGCGGCACGCCTACCGGTCGCAACCGCCTTGCGCGCGGCTTGAAAGTCGCCCGGCCAGTCAGACTGATTTGAAATGAGCGAACTGCTGTCACCGCAGCGTTTGCGCGCGCATTTCGTCGAAGCGGCGACTGCGCGTTTCGCCAGCAATGTCGCCGATTTCGTCAAGCTGCAAAAACTGGTCGCCGACAATGGCGGGCACTTCCACAACGATCATGGCGCCATCCGAAGCGCCGATCCCGATGTCTGCGCCTTGTTCGTCCGCGCGGCGCGCGTGCTCGGCTTGCGGCGCGAGTGCGATTACCGATTCCCGGCCAAAAAACTCATCAGCTTCGACCTGCAGGTGATCGGCGAAGACGCCACACCGTTCAAGATTTTCGTCAGCGAAGTCGATCTCGCCGCATTTCCGCCCGCGGTTGCAGAACTGATCCGCGCCGATTGCGCCGAGCAGGCTGCGGCAGTCGATCACACGCCGTTTCTCGCATGGATTGCGAAGGCCGAAGCAGCCGGCGGTTTGGCCGATGCGGACGCGGCAGCCTTCATCGATCACCTCGTATATTGCCTGATGTCGCGCCCCGGCCCGCCGCTGTTACGCAGCACGCTGGAGGCCGTCGCCGCAGTCTCTGGCGAAGCTGCGAGCGCGCTGGCGCTGGGGCCGGATTTCAATCACGTCACCATCGATGTTCGTGCGGCGGGCTTCCACAATATCGACGCAATGGCGCAGGCCATGCGGGATGCCGGCCTGAAATTACTGCCCACGATTCAAGGCGCGCCGGGCACCAAATTGCGCCAGACCGCAACCCTGGCGGCGACGATAGATACGCTGGTGCGGGAAGCCGATGGCACGATCGGCACTGCCCAAACCGAAAAGCAATTCGTCGAAATCATCGAGCGTTCGCAGGCGCACGATGCGGATGGCGCACCGCTGTGGACGCAGGCCGGCGCGCCGCTGATCTTCCGCAATTTCCTCGCCGCCAACGCCGAAAAAATCTTCGACGCTGCCTCGACCAAAGTCAGCAACCCGGCTAAACCAATCGGCTAAAACCGTAGCGGCGCTGTGAGTTTGGGACATCCGCTGCCGCGATAATTTTAGCTGCCCGGAAGTTTGGACTTCGGCGGCATGCCGGCGACTTCAGCCACCACTTTCGGCGCCGGCGTGCGGCCGTAAATATCCTCGAAGCGCACGATGTCGTCTTCACCGAGATACGAGCCGGACTGCACTTCGATCAGTTCCAGCGGCACCTTGCCGGGATTTTCCAGACGGTGCGTGTGGCCGAGCGAAATGTAGGTGGATTGATCTTCCGTCAGCAGGAATTCCTTGTCGTTATTGGTGACGCGCGCGGTGCCCTTCACCACCACCCAATGTTCGGCGCGGTGATGATGCATTTGCAGGCTCAGCTTTTCATTCGGCTTGACCATGATGCGCTTGACCTGGAAACGATCCGACAGCGAAATGGTTTCGTACCAGCCCCAAGGCCGATAGACGCGCGCATGCGCATGTGCTTCGGCGCGGCCCTGGCTTTTCAGCTTCTGCACGATTTTCTTGACGTCCTGCACATGCGCGCGCGTGGTCACCAGCACCGCATCTTCGGTTTCGATGACGACTTGATCCTTCACGCCGACCAGTGCCACCAGCCGCTTGGTCGCGTGGACCAGCGAGTTGTCCGAATCCTCGATCAACACATCGCCGCGCACGACATTGCCGCGGCCATCGGTTTTCGGCTGCTTGTCCATGAAATTCCACGAGCCGACATCGTCCCAGCCGGCATCCAGCGGCACCAGCGCGGCTTTGTCGGTTTTCTCCATCACCGCGTAATCGATCGATTCGTTGCGTGCGCGCTTGAAGGCTTCGGCGTCGAGCCGGACGAAATCGATGTCGCGCTTGGCCTTCGCCAGCGCTTCGACGCAGTCGGCGTCCATCTGCGCTTCAAAGCGTTTCATTTCGGCGAGGAACACGTCGGCGCGGAACAGGAACATGCCGCCGTTCCAGTGATAGCCGCCTTCGCGCAGGAAGCTTTCGGCTTTTTCGCGCGCGGGTTTTTCGACGAAGGCGGCAATTTCGAAGGCGTCGGTGCCGGCCAGCAGCGAGCCCGATTTGATGTAGCCGAAACCGGTTTCCGGGCCGGTCGGACGTATGCCGAACGTGACGATGCGGCCGTGCTGCGCGGCCACGATGGCGGCGGCGACCGCCTTGTCGAATGCAGCCTGGTCGGGAATCACATGATCGGCCGCCATCACGAACAGCAGCGTTTCCGGGCCGTATTGTTCGATCGCCCAATATGCTGCGCAAGCCGCTGCGGGTGCGGTATTGCGGCCGACGGGTTCCAGCAGGATGGTGCTGCCGGCAACGCCGATTTCGCGCATCTGCTCGGCTACGATGAAGCGGTGCTGTTCGCCGCAAATCGTCAGTGGCGCCACCGCACCCGGCAACCGCTGCGCGCGCAGCGCGGTGTTCTGCAATAGCGATTTATCGTCCGTCAGCCGCAGAAACTGTTTCGGATACTGTTCGCGCGACAAAGGCCAGAGACGGGTGCCCGACCCGCCGGCGAGTAAACACGGCAATAAAACCATGCGATTTTCCAGTACGTATTTTGTGAATCCGTAGCTTAGCGTGGAATCCCGAGAAATTGAGATGCGCAACAGGCTTGATGAGCGGTTTACGCCACAAATGGGCCATCAGAGAACCGATCGGGCACACAAAACGGTTTCAGTTGAATTTCGCCAGCCACTTCAGGGACTTTGAGCTTGCATCATCGCCCTCACCGTTCGTCGGCTGAACAAAACACTCAAATCGTGGCCGGTCCAATTGGTGCGGGAAAGAACCTCAAATGGCTCCGCCACTTAGCGTTTTACCCACAGTTTTTGCACCGGCTCTGTCAGGGTCGTGCACACTTTTGGACACAGCATGTTGGGGTTGACCGCAGCCCGAACCACTATATATTGCTATTTCAAGGCAGCAACTTCATCACCACATTCGCTGTAGCGGGGAGCGCAGTTAACCCATGTATACCACCACGACGACTTCATCGTCGCCGGCACGTTTGCCGGCAAAAGAAAGCGGCAACGTCAGCGCAGAACTCGCCGCGACCGCGCCGGGCGCCATCAAGGTCATCCGCCGCAACGGCAAGCTGACCAACTTCGATGCGCGCAAGATTTCGATTGCGATGACCAAAGCCTTTCTCGCCGTCGAAGGCGGCCAAGCCGCAGCCAGCTCGCGCGTGCGCGATAAAATCGAGGAACTGACGCAAGCCGTGGTGCAGGCGCTGACGCGCCACCTGTCCGGCGGCGGCACGCTGCATATCGAGGACATTCAGGATCAGGTCGAACTCGCGCTGATGCGCGGCGGCGAGCACAAGGTTGCGCGCGATTATGTGATCTACCGCGACGAACGCGCCAAGGCGCGCGCCGCCGAAGCGGCGGCGAAAAAGACCGACGCATCGGTGCCGGCCGCTGCCGTCGTCACTGTCAAGCTCGACGACGGCCGCAGCGTGGCACTGGACCAAGCGCGCCTGCAGCGCGTGATCGGTGAAGCCTGCGCCGGCCTCACCGGTGTCGATGCCGATGAAGTGCTGGCTGCCGCGCTGCGCGATCTGTACGACGGCATTTCCGAAGCCGAGCTGAGCCAGGCGCTGACGCTGGCCGCACGTGCGCGCATCGAAAAAGAGCCGAACTACACTTATGTTTCCGCGCGTCTGCTGTGCGATGCGATGCGTCACGAGGCGCTGAAATTCCTCGGCATGAGCGAAACGCGGCCAACCTTCGAGGACATGAAGGCGATCTACGCCGACTACTTCCGCGAATACATTCACAAGGCCGCATCGCTGGAATTGCTCGACCCGAAACTGTGCCTTTACGATCTGGATGCGCTCGGTAAAGCCCTGCTGCCGGAACGCGATGCCAAGTTCGATTATCTCGGCTTGCAGACGCTCTACGACCGTTATTTCATCCACAGCAACAAGACGCGCTTCGAACTGCCGCAAGCGTTTTTCATGCGCGTAGCGATGGGCCTGGCGATGAACGAGATCGACCGCGAAGCACGCGCGATCGAGTTCTACAAACTGCTGTCGTCGTTCGACTTCATGAGCAGCACGCCGACGCTGTTCAACTCTGGCACGCTGCGCCCGCAGCTGTCGAGCTGCTATCTCACGCAGGTGCCGGACGATCTCGACGGCATTTTCGGCGCGATCAAGGACAACGCGCTGCTGAGCAAATTTGCCGGCGGCCTCGGCAACGACTGGACTTCCGTGCGCGGCATGGGCGGCTACATCAAGGGCACCAACGGCAAGAGCAATGGCGTGGTGCCGTTCCTGAAAGTCGCCAACGACACCGCGGTTGCCGTTAATCAGGGCGGCAAGCGCAAGGGTGCAGTCTGCGGCTATCTGGAAACCTGGCACCGCGATATCGAGGAATTCCTCGAACTGCGCAAGAACACTGGCGACGATCGCCGCCGTACACACGACATGAACACCGCCAACTGGGTGCCGGATCTGTTCATGAAGCGCGTGATGGAAGACGGCCAATGGACGCTGTTCTCGCCCGAAGAAACGCCGGATCTGCACGATCTCATCGGCCTCGCCTTCGAGACGCGCTATGCGCAGTACGAGAAGCTCGCCGACGAAGGCCGCGTGAAGAATTTCAAGCGCATTCCGGCGCTGCAACTATGGCGCAAGATGCTGTCGATGCTGTTTGAAACCGGCCATCCGTGGATCACGTTCAAGGACGCCTGCAACCTGCGTTCTCCGCAGCAGCACGTCGGCGTGGTGCATTCGTCGAACCTCTGCACCGAGATCACGTTGAACACCAAGGCCGGCCAGGAAATCGCCGTCTGCAATCTCGGTTCGGTGAATATTCCGGCGCATGTGATCGATGGAAAACTCGATCTCGTCAAGCTGGAGAAAACCATCAACACCGCGATGCGCATGCTGGATAACGTCATCGAGTACAACTATTACTCGGTGGCGACGGCGCGCAATTCCAACCTGCGCCATCGTCCGGTGGGCTTGGGCGTGATGGGCTTCAACGATGCGTTGTACAAGCTGCGTCTGCCGTACGAAAGCGAAGCGGCGACCAAGTTTGCCGATGAATCGATGGAAGCCGTCAGCTACTTTGCCATCAAGGCCTCGACCGATCTCGCCGCCGAGCGCGGCGCGTATGCTAGCTTCAAGGGTTCGCTGTGGGATCAAGGCATTCTGCCGATCGACTCGATCAAGATTCTGCGCGAAAGCCGCGGCCAATATCTGGAACAGGACGAGCAGGCCTCTGGCCAATTCGACTGGAACGCCTTGCGCACGCGCGTGCAGACGGTCGGCATTCGCAACAGCAACACGATGGCGATTGCGCCGACGGCGACCATCGCCAACATCACTGGCGTGTCGCAGTCGATCGAGCCGACCTATCAGAACCTGTACGTCAAATCGAACCTGTCCGGCGAGTTCACCGTGGTCAACGAATATCTGGTCAACGATCTGAAATCCGCCGGGCTGTGGGACGAAGTGATGGTTCACGACCTCAAGTATTTCGACGGCAGCGTGCAGAAAATCGATCGCGTACCGGATGAGTTGAAAGCGCTGTACAAGTGCGCGTTCGAGATCGACGCCAAGCGTCTGGTGGATGCCGGTTCGCGTCGCCAGAAGTGGATCGATCAGGCGCAATCCTTGAACCTGTACATGGCGCAGCCGTCCGGCAAGAAGCTCGACGAACTCTATAAATACGCCTGGCTGTCGGGTCTTAAAACCACGTATTACCTGCGCACGCTGGGCGCTACGCATGCCGAAAAAACCACGATCACCGACGATCGTCTGAACACCGTGAGCAAGGGCGGCGGCGAAACCAAAGCCGCGAAAACCGCAGCACCCGGCACGATGATGGCCGCCAGCAGCAGCGATGTCGGCAGCGCCAAGGTCTGCTCGATTCTCGATCCGGATTGCGAGGCTTGCCAATGAATCTGATCCAGCCATCGAGGCGATTCAGCGAACGCCGCTTTGCGACAGACGCTCGCCAGTAAATACACCCTGCGCTTCCAAGTAAGCGCACACTTATGGAGACGTTGTGACGTCTCCCGTTGAAGATTGAAGGAGATGCAAATGCTGGAATGGGATGATGCACCGGCCGCACCAACACCCGTGCGCACCGCGCCGCCGCGCTCGCAGGCCACGCCGCGCGCGCCCGAGCCGAAAGCGCTGCGCATACCGCCGCCGGATGACTTCAAGCTGGTGCCTACGCAGGCGCAAGTCGAAGCCGGCGCTACCGGCCTTGAAGACATCACCATCGGCGCGCGCCGCATTCAGGTGGACGACAAGAAGATTATCAACTGCCGCGCCGATCTCAACCAGTTGGTACCGTTCAAGTACGAATGGGCCTGGAAGAAATATCTCGACGCCTGCAACAACCACTGGATGCCGCAGGAAATCAACATGAGCGCCGACATCGCGCTCTGGCAAGACCCGAACGGCTTGACCGAAGACGAGCGCACCATCATCAAGCGCAGCCTCGGCTTTTTCTCCACCGCGGATTCGCTAGTGGCGAACAATCTGGTGCTCGCGGTGTATCGCCATCTCACCAACCCGGAATGCCGCCAATACCTGTTACGACAGGCGTTTGAAGAAGCGATCCACACGCACGCATATCAATACTGCATTGAATCGCTCGGCCTCGACGAAGCCGAAGTGTTCAATATGTACCGCGAAATTCCGAGCATCCACGACAAGGCTGCGTGGAGCCTGCCGTTCACGCAGAGCCTCGCCGATCAGGAATTCCACACCGGCACGCCGGAGAACGATCAACGTCTACTGCGCGACCTCATCGCCTTCTATGTGGTGTTCGAGGGCATCTTCTTCTACGTCGGCTTCGTGCAACTGCTCAGCTTCGGCCGCCGCAACAAGATGGTGGGTGTGAGCGAACAGATTCAATACATCATGCGCGACGAATCCATGCACATGAACTTCGGCATCGACGTGATCAACCAGATCAAGATCGAAAACCCGCACCTGTGGACGCCGCAATTCCAGCAGGAAATCGCCGACATGCTGCACGAAGCCACCAGCCTCGAAATCAAGTACGCCCACGACACCATGCCGCGCGGCGTGCTCGGCCTCAATGCCGCGCAGTTCAACGAATACCTGAAATTCATCTGCAACCGCCGCTTCTCACAGATCGGCCTCAAGCAGCTATATCCCGGTGCGGAGAATCCATTCCCGTGGATGAGCGAAGTGATGGACCTCAAGAAGGAAAAGAATTTCTTCGAGACGCGGGTTACGGAGTATCAGACGGGTGGAGCGCTGAGCTGGGAGTAACTTAATTCAATGACCCTTTATCGATTGGTTTATCACGCGACTAGAGGCGCAAATCCAAAAGAACGTACTTGTATCTTTGGGATGTCACGCAATGGCTGATGAAAGCAGCACCAAGCGCCTGACCTACTGGCAAGCTGTTTTCGTTGAGGGCAAGGTCACTTTTGAGCAAGCTTTAGAGCAAACGCTAGAAGTATTGCCAGATTGGCAGCAGCGTCAATGCAACGTAGTGTCGTTAGACGACGGTGAGCAGGTTTTCCTCAATGAAGCCCCTGCGCGGGCTGGGTACCGATCAGGCGAAGTGCTTCATTACCTCCCGGGACGAGATCAAGCTGCAATCGATGCTGCGCAGAACGGTCACTCCGTCAACACAGTCAGGGTAATCGCAAAGCTTGATGAAGAAAGAAAGGGCGAGTTTGTTGGAAGCAGTGTCCATCTCACAACGAAAGACAACAGAGTTGTCCTTTGCTGTACACGCGAAATAAGAACACGTGAACTCGAAACCTATTTCACAGTGATTTTTCGTAAAGCTAAGGTCATTTCGGATACAGACGGAGTCGCCTTTGAACGCGGTCTTGTCAAGGATGTGGCACATGAAATAGCGGCGAATCCTCCTACGTCGCTCACGATCGGGACGCCGCTGTTTGACGATGTACCAGAACGAAAGAAATACAGCAGATCGAAATCGTCTTTCCTTCCGACTGGGCTTCTATGGCAGTGGCTAGATAAGTACCGTGGCAAAACGCTCGACGATTTGAAGCTCGACAACTCGATCGATCCAGATAGTATTCGTGTTCAGGTCAAGGTGACCTATCGCCGGAAGACCGACGAGCAGAGCGGAAAGGTGATGAAGCAGCTCGCCCAAGGTCTTCGTCACCTTGAAAGCAGCGATGTAAGCATTGCTTTTCCGAAAACCGGGACGCTCAAAGGCGATAAGCTCTTCCTTGAGACTTCTGTGCAGGTTCCGTCAAACAGGCGGATCGTGGCTCCAACGGCTATGTATGACGCTATGTCGAAATGGTTGAAGCAGCTTCTCGATCGAAAGCTCATCTCCTAGCGATGTCACCTACCAGCAGAACCTTCGTGCGTGCCACGGTTGTCTGCTGTTTAGTGTCCTTCGGTTTCTATATTCTGATTGAGCACACCGTGCCGACTACGATGACGGTCACTCTCGACTTGACGAAGTTTTGGCCGGCCCCTCTTGCAGCATTTTTCTTCTTCATGCAGCTGGCGCAGAGCACCACAAAAGAAGTCTCAGACCTTCTGGGCCATACAGGGCTCACCTCGGCAATCCTTACAAAGGCGTTGCCACGTATTCAGCTTGTCAGAGAGCAAGCACTAGGGGTGTTTGTGTTCTTCGGTCTCTGTGGCGCAGTCAGCATCTTTTTGCCTCTACTGACGACGAGCAATGGTGGACCTTCGAAGCCTTTTACGCTCGGCCTTATCACTGGAATTGCCTTTAACTGTGTTGCGCAAGCAGCTTGGCTTGTTCGGAGGCAAAACGAGGTTTTTCGCTTACGCGTCCGTCTGGAAGGCGAGCGGCGAGACGAGGACACCCGAAATAAAGCTCTTCGAGAACTTAACGAGGTTGCGAAATCGTAGCCCGCGTAAAGCGGATTAGCAAGCGTAGCGTGCGCTCCGCGCACGATCTTCCTAGAGCTACACAAAACCTATCGCGCGCAAAGCACACGCTACCTTCAATTCATTTCGCCGAACTGGCCTTCGATATCACCCGTCGCCCAATCGAGCGGCAGGAGACCGCGGCGGACGTATCGGTGAAAGCTGGAATGCGGCCACTCGACGACGCGCTCGCACAGACCATGCTTCACCGGATTCCAGTGGATGTAATCGACATGCCGGGAGAAATCATTCTCGTCGCGGATCAGGTGTTCCCAGAAACGCCGCTGCCATAAACTATTCTCGTGACGCCGGGTGCCCGATGGCCTGAGCGGCGCGGCGATCAAATGTCGCACTAAGCGGCTGGTTTCGCGCTTGATCAGGCTCCAGCGACGCGCATAATCGTGATCCTCCGGCGGCAAGGTCCAGATGCAATGCAGGTGATCGGGTAGCACTACCATGGCGTCGATCTCGAACGGATGCCGTGAACGAACCGAATCGAACGCGGTGCGCAGTGCAACCAATACGGAGGGATAAGTTAGAAGTTTCTGGCGCTGATAAGTGCCGACCGTGAAGAAGTAGCAACCGCCTGGAACCAGTGCTCGCCGAAAAGTCGCCATCGATCGAAAATATACTTACTACTCGCGAAGCGCACAAAGACAGGAGATTCGAATAGTCGTTCAGATCAGCTACATCGAGCGGATTCATGGACGCCTTCGCATCGGCAAACCCGAGGTGTTGCTTGATGAGGACGGCCTGCCGTTCGAATCGATCGACGACTATTGTTCGGCACGTGACGACGAGACGTTCTTCATGAGCCTGCGCGGCGAGGCCCGAGCCGCGGTTCTTGAACGCGGCCATCCGGCCGTCGGCGAGTTGTTTGCACTCGCAAATGAAAGTGACAACGGCTGGAGCAATACCTTGGCGTTATTGATCGAAGCTTCGTAGCGTGCGCTCTGCGCACGATTTTTCGCGTGTGCGTCGAACCCAATCGTGCGCGGAGCGCACGCTACGGTTTAATCGAGGCCGGCTAGAATCCGGCTCATGCGTTTTCCTGTCGGCGACTTAGCCAAGGCAAAGATGATTTCATTGCTCAGGATCTTTTCGGAGAATTTCTCGTGCTTCGGATCGATGGCGCAGGTGAGCGGGCCGACGAAGGAGGACCAGTCGCTGCCCACCCACCATTCACAGTGCGACGGCGGAACGCTGGCCGCGACCGGCATGGCCTGGAAGCTCTGCGTCTCGGCATCGAACACGACATCGCTGTTGAGTCCTTCCCGCAAGTAGCGAAGTACGGCCTGCGCGTACGCTTGGCAGAACGATCTGTGAATTGTGTCTTCGCTCTTCATTATTGGCAGACGTAAAACTGGTTGAGAGAAGGGAATGTGTCGATGAATGTAGTCACTTACAAAATCCATGCGGCTGGTGTCTGAACCCGCCGATTGGTTTTGCGCTGCTCGTCGCATCTCGCGACTGTGGCACGAGCAAATAAACTGATGTGTCATCGACTCACGCGACGGGCTTGGTGCCAAAGCGATAACTTGCAACATGACATGTCAAGATCAAACCACTCGAACGCAAGCCGCAACATCCATCAGGGCTGGGATGTCTGAGCTGCTGGCGTGCCAGCCGGCGCAATCTGCGGCGCTGGCGACGGCGTTGACTGCAGCAGATCATCCACTCCGGCGAGGTCGTTTTCGGTGAGGCGGCCGGCTTCCTGTTTTAGCGAGAGTACGCCGCGCAGATAGTCGTAGCGCGCTTCGTAGTAGGTGCGTTGCGCGGTGGCGAGCGCCTGCTGCGCGGTGAGGACGTCGACTTCCGTGCGGGTGCCGACGCGCAGGCCGACCTGGCTGGCTTCGAGGCTGGTCTGGTTCGAGATCACCGCCTGTTTATCGGCCTTGACGCTGGCGATGCCGCTGATGACCTGCTCATACGCATCGCGCGCGCCTTGATCTACCACGCGGCGTTCGCTTTCATATTGCGCCTGAGTTTGTTTGTAAGTGGCCTTCGCCTGACGCACTTGCGAGGCGACCAGGCCGCCTTGAAAAATATTCCAGTTGAGCTGCACGCCGATGGCGTCGTCGATGTTGTCGGTTTCCAGTTCGTAGGATGAAATCTGGCGGCCGACCGAACCTTGCAGGCTCAGCGTGGGCAGATAGCCGCCGCGATAAACCTCGATGCTTTTGCGTGCGGCTTCGGCGGTATCGAACGCGGTCATCAAGTCCGGGTTGTCCTGTAGCGCAGCACTCACCCATTGATCTTCCGCGAGTGGTTCGGGTGCGGCCAGCGGGATGTCGTTTTTCAGGCCGTCGATCTGCTGCACCGGCCTGCCGATGATCTGGCCGAGCGAACGTTTGGCGCTGTCCAGCGCGCGCTGATCGGCGATCACGGTAGCGGCTGCGGTATCCAGCGAAGCCTGCGCGTTGCGCACATCGGTGATCGCCGCGAGTCCTACCTCGAACTGCTTTTGCGCTTGCAGGAATTGCTTCTGATAGGAATTGCGCGCGTCGATATCGGCCTGCAAAGTGTCCTGCGCATAGAGCACGGTGAAGTAGGCATCGGCGACGCGATACAACAGGCTTTGCTCGGCGGATCGATAAGTCGCCTCGGCCTCGGCGACCTGTTTGCTGGCCTGCGATAGCGTCTGGAATGCGGACCAGTTGAACAGCGCCTGGGTCAGCGTCAGCGAATAACCCTTGGTGTTGTAATAGCTGACGCCGGAACCGCCCGCCGCGACGATCGTGCCGGTGCCGGTCGTAGTTCCACCCGCGGTGGTCCCGGTGCCGGTGCCGCCGATGGAACTGAAGCTGCTGCTGGCCAACGCGTGTTCGCGGTCGCGTTCGTAAGTGCCGGCGGCGGTGAGTTGCGGTAGCAGGTAAGACAGCGCTTGCGGGCGCGCTTCGATCGCCGCATCGCGCGCATACAGCGCGGCTTGCAGGGTTTGATCCTGCTGCTGCGCGATGTGGTAGTCATCGAGCAGATCGTTAGCGCAGGCGAGGCCGGGGAAGGTGATTGCGAAACCCAGCGCGGCGGCGAAAGAACGGGACATGAGTTTCCTTACGGCAAATGGACTTGCGTGGAATGCTGTGGAATCAGTAACGCGCCAATGTCGGGTCGATCTGTTCGGACCACGCATCGATGCCGCCCATTAGATGCGCGACCGAGGCAAAACCGTTGCGTTCGAGCAAACGCCCGGCCATTTCGCTGCGCACGCCGTGATGGCACAGCACCACGATGGCTTGCTCCGGGTTCAATTCGTTGATGCGCGCAGGCAGTTCGTTCAACGGAATATGTTGCGCGCCGGGCAATTGCGCGATCTCCAATTCCTCGGCTTGGCGCACGTCCAGCAGCACGACGCTGTGATCGTCAAGCAGGGTTTTTAGTTCGGCGGGGGATAGATTGCGCATGGCAAAAAGTGTGTGAGAAGGCGAAAAGGTTAGCACGCGGCCTCTGTGGCCAACGTCGAAAAAGTCCGTTCGGGTTAACGGGTCGACGGTAAAGTTGCGAAAGCGGTTCGGGCAATGTCGGGCATGACGAATGCGTTCAGGCGTGCGGATTTTTTACCGAAGCCTTCGCCGTCGTTTGCGGCAGGAGCTTGCGCGATCAGGCCGATGGATCGACTAAACACATCAACGCAATGAATTCGGATAAACCAGATTTGCCAGCTGGCTGCGGCTGACCACACCGAGCTTGCGATAAATTCGATACAGATGATTCGCCACCGTCGACGGCGCAATGCCGATACGCCGCGCCGCCTGCTTGAAGCTCAGGCCATGCGCCACGGCGTAGACGATCTGCCGCTCGCGCGCGGTGAGCCGATCCAGCGGGCCCGCCGGCCAGATGAACACCAGCCGCAATTCCGCCAGCGCTTCGGTGCGGATGCAAAGCCCGTTGAGCACGCTGGTATCGCCGCATTCGGGCAGCGCGAATGGCAAGGTTTCGGCTTCGCGGCCAGGAAAAAATTCGTCCAGTAGTTCGATGAAACGCGGCTGCACTTCGTGGAACAGACCCTGCACATCCACTGCCGCAGCCGCGGCTTCAGTCGGACGTTCCTGATGCGAACGCATCAGGTGCAGGAAGAATGCGTGCGAGGCGGTGTTGAAAAGATGGAAACTCGCGCGTCGCTGCTGCACACGTTCAGCTTCGGTGAATGGCTTATCGCGTTGCAGTCGATAAATACTCAGCAGCGAATACAGGCCGCTGCGCAGATCAAGATGACCGGTGCTGAGCACGCGCGTAATGCCGAACGGCTGAAAGCAGCGCCGATAAATCTCCGACTTGAAAAAGGCGGCATCGCCCATCACGCTACGCATGTCCACTGGTTCGTCGAGCGAAGCCAGAATCGCCGGCAACAGCGGATTGATTGCGCGCGTAGCTTCCAGCGTGCGCGGAAACTCTTCCGGCAGACCGACCACGGTTGCGGTGTGGAATGCCCAGCGGCTGATGGTGCCGCTGCCCCAGATCGCACCATCGAACGGCACGATTTCGCGCCATTGATGCAGCGCCCAGCTGCGATAGCTTTCCGGCGGCACGCTCAAGGCCGAGCGATAAAGCGTGCCAACGAAGCGGTCCACCGGTTCGACACGGTCGATCGGCTTGGGGTCATCCATGACGCGAATCATCGTGCCAGCTTTCATTCCATTTTCCGCATCGTTGCGCGTTAACGGTGATCGCGGCGCCGGCCGCGACATGAACATTCCTTCAGTCGGCAGGGTCTGTACCGTAGGACGGTTTTACTATCGGTTTGTTCATGCCGATGCAGGATACTCGCTTAATCAAATTTGCCCAAAATCATCCCAATTGAGGAGTTGCTCGTGAAATCAATCCAAACCTGGCTGGACGACTACAGCGTCAGCCATCGCAACCCGGTCAACAAGAAACTGCACTGGACCTGCGTGCCGCCCATCGTACTCTCCGCATTCGGCATGCTGCGCGCACTGCCATTCGGCGACGCCGCCATCAACGGCGCCTCGATCGCCGCGGTGCTGGTGTTGATCTATTACACAATGCTGTCGTGGCGCTTAACGCTCGGCATGGTCGGCATTTTCGCCCTGCTGTATTTCATCGCCGACTACAGCTTCACGCATCTCGCCACCAATGTTCATCTCGGCTTGATGATCGCCATTTTTGTTGTTGCCTGGATCGGCCAGTTTGTCGGCCACAAGATCGAAGGCGCCAAGCCTTCGTTCTTCAAGGATCTGCAATTCCTATTGATCGGGCCGCTGTGGCTGCTGGCCGATTTGTATCGGCACTTGCATTTAGGTATCGACGATCGGCGTGTCGCGCACGGTTGATCGCGGCGGGTTTTAGCATCGCTGCAAACGTGCCAGGATCTCTTAATTGGCGTCGGGATTGCTTGGGTAAAGCCGCCAAGACGTCATCGGCCTAAACTAAGTCGACTCAATTCCAAGGACGAATGCGAACGATGGTTTCAAAATCGATGATCCATGCCGCAGCGCTGCTGTTTGTGCTGCTTCCGACGATCGGCGGCTATGCCGACACGCAGACCGATGCGCCGCCCTCCTCGCCTTCAACCGCGTCCGGCAATGCTGTGCCTGCGCCGTCGCCAACGCCCGCGCCAACCTCGGCTGAAGTGCCGAATGGCGATGCTGCCGCGCCGCAGGGCGATGTCGGCCCGCAGACGTTCACCAAGGATGAAACGCTCGACGCCGCGCAGAAATTTTTCGGCGGCACCACCGAAGGGCTTGCCAAGGCGATTGAAAAAGCCTTCAGCGATCTGGGCCAGCCGAACGCCTATATCGTCGGCAACGAAGGTTCCGGCGCGTTCATTGTCGGTCTGCGCTATGGCTCCGGCACCTTGTATTTCAAGAACGGTGGCTCGATGCCGGTGTATTGGCAGGGGCCATCGGTGGGTTTTGATTTCGGCGGCAATGCCTCGAAAACCTTCAGCCTGGTTTACAACCTGCACTGGACACGCGATCTGTTCCAGCGTTATCCGGGCGTCGATGGCAGCCTCTATGTGGTCGCTGGCGTCGGCCTCAATTATCTGCGCGCCAGCGATATTACGATCGCGCCGATTCGTACTGGCGTGGGTTTGCGGGCCGGCGCCAACATCGGCTATCTGACCTTCACGCGCGATAAATCCTACAACCCGTTTTAGGTGATCGCCGATCGGCAATCACACGATTGCCCGTCGGACTTTTGCGGAATATTCAGTGTGACTTAGGCGTCTCGGCGCTTGCGATGCGGCGAAGCCTTGCGATTGCGAATGGCCGACCGATCCGAAAAATACTTCACGCCAGCGCGATCGCGCAGCATTGCAGTAGCGCATCGATATCCGCTTCATCGTGATAAATGCCGAAGCCGATCCGCAATCGGTCGTCGCGGTAATCGGTGTTCACCGCGTGTGCCAGCAAGCGCGTTTTCAGTTCGCCGGCTTGCGGATGGCGGAAGCACAGGAAGTTGCCATGCGGCACCTCCATCGGCGTGACGAGCGTGGCCGGATCGAGCGCAGCGATCGGTTTTTTCAGCAGACCGTCGATCAAGCGCTGCTGCAAATGCTGCGCATGACGATGAATTTTCGACGCATCCAGCTGCTGCGCCCGCACCCAATCCATTGCCGCGTTCAGACGATACAGCCCGATCGGATCAAAAGTCCCGCCCATGAAGCGCAATCCGCCAGCGAAATAATGGATCGACGAAGCCTCGTCGCTGAGCGAATTGAAACCGGCGAACCAGCCAGTATTCACCGGCCGCTGTGCGTATCCAGCCGGGCAATGCATGTAGCAGGCGCCTTCGCCGGCCATCGCATATTTGTAGCCGCCGCCGGTATAAAACGCGCGCTCCGCGATGGCCGATAAATCGGTCGGCACGGCCATGAAACCGTGGTAACCGTCGATCACCACCAGCGTTTCGTCGTCGCGCACTGCGGCAACCAGCGGCTGCAAATCCTCGATCAAAAAGGCGCTGTTGTAGAAGCACTGGCTGAAGTAAACCAGATCGTGACCGCCATGCGCCGCAGCCGTCGCGAAGCGCGTGGCGAACGATTCATAAGGCTTCAGCGGAATGACTTCAGCGCTTGCTTCGCCGGTTTCTTGCCAACGCCGCAACTGCCGCGCGAAACTGTGGAATTCGCTATCGGTAGTCAGCACCCGCAGCGGCTTGTGCGTCACGCAGGACAACAGCCGCAGCACCAGTTCGTGCGTGGTCGGCGCGAAGCAGAGCGTGGCGGGATCAGGCAGATTCAGCACGCGCGCCACATGCGCCTGTGCCTGCGGGATCACCTCGCCGAAAATCTTCGTCCACTTGCCGTCGACGAACTCCGCCGCATCCAGCCAGGCACGCTGCTGCGCCTCGAAGCTGACATCCGGCCACGGATGATGACTGTGCGCCGCAAAATGCAGGCGCTGCGGATAGTCACCAAGAAACCGGCTGAAGTGCGATTTGAAAGTCATCCCCGGATTCTACGGGGATTCCGCGTCGATTCGCGCACAAGACCGAAATGAACTCCGAACCTGTTTCGAGTGGCTCGGGTTCGTAAATGAGCGGAGCCTAAGCCGGTCTCAAGCGCGCGGATCGAAATCCGCGAACTGCTTTGCCATCTGCTGATAGAAGCCGCGCGCGTCTTCGGCGACCGCTGGCGGCGTCACCAGGCTGATCGTGACGATCTCGTCGCCCGCGGTGGTGCCGGGCAGGCCGCGGCCTTTCAGTCGCAGTTTTTTGCCGCTGGTGACGCCGGCGGGCAAGGTGAATTCAACGGTGCCGCCGAGTGTCGGCACCGGCACTTTGCCACCGAGCGCGGCTTCCCACGGCGCGACCGGTACGACCACGTGAATGTCGCGGCCTTCGACGCGGAATTTCGGATGCGGCGCAAATTCCACTTCCAGCATAAGGTCGCCGCCACCGGTACCTTGCCCGGTCAGGCGAATGGTCTGGCCAGCGATGACGCCTTTCGGAATGCGCACGCTCAGGTTGCGCGCGCCGACGCTCAGGGACAGCGTTGCGCCGTTGTAGGAATCTTCGATGCCGATGGCAACCTTGGCGCGCTGCTCGCGCGCCGCACTCGGGCCGTGATCTTCAAAACCCTCGAAGCCGCCCATGCCGCCCGCGCCGAACAGGCTGGAAAAGAAATCGGAAAATCCGGCCGCACCCGCATCGCCGCCCATGCCGGAACGCGCGCGCGCGCCGCCGGCGTTGCCGAATCCGCCCGCGCCGGCGTGCGGGTTCCAGCCCGGCGGCGGCGTAAAGCGCTGGCCACCGCGCCAGTTGGGGCCGAGCTGATCGTAAGCCTGACGTTTCTTCACATCGCCAAGCACTTCGTTGGCTTCGTTGATCTCCTTGAATTTGTCTTCGGCATTCTTCGCCTTGTTTCGATCGGGATGAAATTCGCGCGCCAGCTTGCGATAGGCGCGCTTGATCTCGTCCGCGCTAGCGCTGCGGGTGATCCCGAGAATCTTGTAGTAATCCTTGTATTCCATCGAAGAAGAAACTTGAGCGAAGTCTGGAAAAAGTCGAGTGCAAATCCTGAAGTCTGCGCGCGCAGCTTACACGGCCCCAACTCGATTACGCGATGGCCGGTGGTGCACTGGCTCCAGCCCGGTTTCGCGCAAGCGAAAATTCTGCCATCTGCTGACGATTCCAATGCACTTTCCGCCAACTGCAGACGAGAAATCCGCGCTCGTTCCGGGCGCAGCCCACGTTAAGGCCAGCGGTGGATCGTTCAAGAGCCGGCAACTATCGAGGGCGACGCAATCACCGCGATCCTTGCAGCTTATGAACCGCTCGTCAGCAAGCTTTAGCCGCTGGAGTGATCTTGCCGGACGATACCCGGGCCGGCTGCCTAAGATGCGACACTCAGAACAGTAGTCCATACGGAGCGCTCAACTCATGTTCGGCATCGGCACACGCAAAACCACTCCAGGCTTCGACGGATTCCACACCAGCGAGCCGCAGACCGCGCCTTATCTGACTCTCATCACCAACGATCTGCTGCTGCGCGATAACGAAAGCCTGGCGCTGTTCGATCAGCAGCTGCCCGAAGGCCAGCGCTGCACCGCGGTGCGCTTCGGCCCCGGCATTCTCGACACGCTGAAAAGCGATTTCCTGCTGAGCCTCTACATCGAACCCGCGCAGCTCGACGAAATTGCGGACAAGGTTATGGCGCTGCGCGCGACCGGCCGCAGCACCACGCTGATCATCGCCATCCGCAGCACGCAGCTGGCCGAACTCGGCAAGTGGATCGACAAGCGCGCGCTGGAAAAGAAGCTCGGCGGCGTGCGTCTGCTGCTCGGCAACGACGTCACCGCGGTAGCGAAAGCGCTGCCGCAGCGGCTGGTGCTGGTGCAGGAAGAAAACGTCATCCGCATGCCGCTCAACCCGGAAGTGGAAGACACCGCGTACAAGAATTTCTACGTCTTCAGCCCGCAATTGCAGAAGCTGGTGGCGCGCATCCGCGACTTTGCCGATAACGGCGTCACCCGCGCGTATCTGCTCGGCGGCCCCGGCAGCGGCAAGACCTCGCTGGCGTTCTATTACTTTCTGGTGCGTGCGAAAGGCCAGTTCGTCGCAGTCAACCTGATGTCCGAAAACACCGGCGACAAGGGCGCGGTGAAGTCACTGCTGTGCGGCCATGTCACCGGCGCATTTCCGGGTGCCGGCGCGCGCAGTGGCGCGTTCTCGCATGCGCGCGACGGCGTGTGTTTCCTCGACGAAAGCCACGGCGTCAACGGCGCGGTGATGGAAGTGCTGATGGAAGCGCTGGACAGCAATCAATACCTGCCGTTCGGTGCATCCTCCAAGCGGCCGCTCACCTGCGCGCTGTTGTTCGCCACCAATCGCAGCTGGGAACATTTGCAGAATTCGGTGAACCTCGACGAGTTCACGCGCCTCGGTGCCGCCACGCTCGAAGTGCCGGAACTGATGCACCGCGAGGAAGACATGATCGCGGTCGTCGCCGGCACGCTCGCCCGTCTCGGCGCGCGCTGCAACACCTGGACCGCCGCCACCGGCCTCACCGAAGACGCCTGGAAACGCCTGCGCGAATGCCGCTGGCACGGCAACGTGCGCGCAATGGTGCGTGTGCTCGAAACCGCTTTCGTCGACACCGCCGCGCGCGGCGGCGGCAACCTGCTCGACATCGCCGACATCGACCACGGCATCAAGTTGTGGGAACCGGTGACGCATCACAGTCATGCGATTTATGCGGGGCATTGAAGCGAGCAATGCACAAGTTGATCGATTAAAATTATGCTATGCGACCTTGATGTTTTTATCTGCTTCGATAACGCAGGGCAAAGCGAGGTTGCGTACGATTTGACCATTCAGTAGATGGAGTTAATAAATGAGGTTTACGTTTATTCTGCTCTTCACACTCGAAAGCTCATTTGCCTGGTCGGACGATTGTCCCCGCGTGAGTTCCAATCAACTGGCACAACAAACCTTTTGCAGTGAGGTCGCGTCCTCTTTACGCACCCAATTATTTGGGCTGAAAAGCTTTAGAAAAAAATGCGGAATCGACTGCTCAAGAAGCAATTATTTTTCTTGAACAAAGTGCGCATCAAGACAAGCTTTCTTGGCAGCTATTCGTCCATTCCGGCTTGCAATAATCGAAATGTAAACGCCGCGTTAGCTGATTTTTCCGCTTACATAGCTCAATATCGACAGATGGACAATAAGGTTGACGATCAACAAAATCGACAACGCGCTAGCACGTTAAAGTCGGCGTCGTCCCGCGAATCGATTCAGGCCACCCTCACCAACGGCGCCGCACCCAACACCTCATCCACACTGGTTTCGCCCGCAGCGACTTTGCGGACTCCGGCGATTCGTAGCGGCTGCATGCCTTCGCGCAGGGCGGCGTTGCGCAGGTCGGCGAGGTCGGTGGAATCGGTGATGTGCGGTTCCAGTTTTATCGTCAGCGGCATGATTTCGTAGATGCCGACGCGGCCGAGATAGCCGGTTTCGCGGCACTCCAGGCAGCCTGCGGCTTCGTAGATCATCGCGGGCATTTCGATCGGCCAGCCACCGGTGAGTTCGCGCCAGTGCTCGGCCTCCGTGGCGACGCCGCGCTTGCAATGCGGGCAGAGCTTGCGCAGCAGGCGTTGCGCGACGACGCCAATCAACGTGGCCTTGATGAGATAGCTCGGCACGCCGAGATCGAGCAGGCGCGAGACCGCGGCGGGCGCGTCGTTGGTGTGCAGCGTGGAGAGCACCAGATGGCCGGTGAGCGCCGCTTGCACGGCGACTTCGGCGGTTTCCAGATCGCGGATTTCGCCGACCATGATGATGTCCGGGTCTTGCCGCATCAGCGCGCGGATGCCTTCTGCGAAACCGAGTTCGATGTTGGCCTGCACCTGCATCTGGTTGAAGCTGCCATCGACCATTTCGATCGGATCTTCGATCGTGCAGACGTTCACTTGCGGCGTGGCGAGTTGTTTGAGCGAGGAATATAGCGTGGTGGTTTTGCCGGAGCCGGTGGGGCCGGTGACAAGCACCACGCCATGCGGACGATCGATCATCGCGCGCCATTGGCGGGCTTCTTCCGGCGCGAAGCCGAGCTGGCCGAAATCCTTCACCAGCACTTCGGGATCGAAGATACGCAGCACCAGTTTTTCGCCGAAGGCTGTCGGCAGACTCGCTACGCGCAGCTCCACTTCCTTCGCCTGCGGCGAGCGCGTCTTGATGCGGCCATCCTGCGGCTTGCGCTTTTCGGCGACATCCATGCGGCCGAGAATCTTGATGCGGCTGGTGACGGCGGCCATCACCGGTGCGGGAATCTGATACACCTCGTGCAGCACGCCATCGATGCGGAAACGCACGTTGCCCTGCTCGCGGCGCGGTTCCAGATGAATGTCGCTGGCGCGTGAATCGAAGGCGTATTGCAGCAGCCAGTCGACGATGTTGACGACGTGCTGATCGTTGGCGTCGAGCTTGCCGGCACGGCCGAGCTGGATCAATTGTTCGAGCGTGCTCTGGCTGCCGAACGCGGCGAATTTGCTGCGCTCGCTGGCGCTGGCCTTGACCGAACGCGCGAGCGCATAGAACTCGATCTGATAGCGTTCGATATCCAGCGGATTCGCCAGCACGCAGCGGATTTGCAGCTTCAGCGCGCGCGCCAGATCGCGTTCCCAATCGCGCGCGTACGGCTCGGCGGTGGCGATCACCAGTTCGTTCGGCGTGACCTTCACCGGCAGGATTTTGGCGCGCGAGGCATAGGCATACGGCAGCACCGTAGTGACGCGCGAGACTTCGATCGCCAACGGATCGATGCGTAGATAGGTGAGGCCGGTTTTCTGCGCCAGCCATTGCACCAGCGTTTCCATCGTCAGCTTGCGGCCGGGCTGCTGTGCGTGGTCCCAGTTGCGCTCGGCGATGCGGATGAGCGCGTGGCGGCGATCGCCGGCATCGTTGGCGTGCTGCCGGAAATGCAACACGGCGGCGGCGTTCAAAAGGCCATCGGCGACCAGTTCATCGAGCAGGCGCGTGAGATCGAGCGGCCCTTCGGCGGGATGTGCAGTGGGCGTTGGCGGCGCGGCGGCGGATGCGCCGGTCGGGTTGATACCGGCGTCGCTGATGGGTTTTCCTGCCGCGAGAGTCATGGCGGTAAATTAGCACTTGATGCGAGGTGAAGTAACTTAAGCGCGATGATGGTCTGATTGGGCTCTGGTCGCGGTCTCAAGACAGATGACCGCGAAGCCTAAACGGCATAAAATAAACCGATCGTTAAATTAAATCGGTGCGGATGGGTCTGCGCGGCTTGGCAGTCACCCGGTTCGTTGCGATTTCAAGCCCGGTTTCGGGTGAGTTTTTGGGTCGAGTTCCGGCGCGGTTGGGCTGGCGATTTACGGCGCCATGCGGCATCCGGCAGGATCAAAACGAGAGGAGAATGTGTATGTACGATTACGTGATTGTCGGCGGTGGTTCGGCGGGTTGCGTGCTGGCGAACCGCTTGTCGGCAAGCGGCAAGTACCAGGTCTGCCTGCTCGAAGCCGGGCCGAAGGATTCCAGCCCGTTCATCCACATGCCGATCGGCATTATTCCGGTGATCCGCAGCAAGGTGCTGAACTGGAAGTTCTTCACCACGCCGCAGAAAAATTGCGCCAATCGCCGAATGCTGTGGCCGCGTGGCCGCACGCTCGGCGGCAGTTCTTCGATCAACGCGATGTGCTACATCCGCGGCCATGCCTGGGATTACGATCACTGGGCCGAACTCGGCAACGAAGGCTGGTCGTACGCCGAGGTGCTGCCTTATTTCCGCCGGATGGAAAATTTTGAGCCGGGCGTGGATGCGCGCAACGCCGAATTTCATGGCACCGGCGGGCCGTTGAATGTGGCGAAATACCGCTATCTGAATCCGCTGATGAAGGCCTTCGTCGAAGCCGCGAAGCAGGCCGGTTATCCGGCCAACGACGACTTCAACGGCGCGCAGCAAGAAGGCGTAGGCTATTACAACGTGATGCAGAAAGATGGCGCGCGCTGCAGCAATGCCACCGCATTCCTGAAGCCGGCTTTGGGCCGCGCCAATCTCACCGTGATTACCGATGCGCATGCCGCGCAAATTCTGTTTGAAGGCAAAACCGCGACCGGCGTTCGCTATATCCAGAAAGGCCGCACGCTCGAAGTGCGCGCCTCGCGTGAAGTGATTCTCTCGGCTGGTGCGATCAACTCGCCGCAGCTGCTGCTGTTGTCCGGCGTTGGCCCGCGTGCGGAAATCGAAAAGCACGGCATCACGATGGTGCAGGAACTGCCGGGCGTCGGCGAGAATCTGCAGGATCATCTCGATATTCATGTGACGCATGTCGATAAATCCCGCAACGCGATCAGCCTGAATCCGCGTTCGCTGATCCGCAGCACGATCGATCTGTTCCGCTATCTGTTTGGCCGCGGCGGTGAGTTCACCAGCAATTTCGCGCAGGCCGGCGGCTTCATCAAAAGCGACGACGCGCAGCCGGTGCCGGACTTGCAATGGCATTTCGTGCCGTTCATTTATTCGAATCACGGCCAGCAATTGCTGCCGCTGTTCAAGCATTACGCCTATACGCTGATGACCTGTTTCCTGCGACCGGAAAGCCGCGGCAAGCTGACGCTGGCGAGTGCTGATCCGCTGGCGCCGCCGGCGATCGATGCGAATTACCTGGCCAGCGAACGCGACATGGAAGTGACGCTAAAGGGCCTCAAGAAAGCCCGCGAAGTGATGCAGCAGGCGGCTTTCAAACCACATAGCGGCGGCGCACTCGTGCCAGAGCCTTCGGTGCAGAGCGATGCGCAACTCCGCGATTACATCCGCGCCAACAGCGAAACGATTTATCACCCGGTCGGCACCTGCAAGATGGGCAGCGACGCGATGGCGGTGGTCGATGCGCGGCTGCGCGTGCATGGCCTGCAAGGCTTGCGCGTGGTGGATGCGTCGATCATGCCGACTCTCGTCGGCGGCAACACCAATGCGCCGACGACGATGATTGCCGAGAAAGCATCCGACCTGATCCTGCAGGATGCCGCGATCGGTTTGCAGCATGGCAGCGTGGTGATCCATGCAGAAGCCGCGGCCGCGTATCTGGAAACCTGAGATGCTTTATCCGCTGCGAACTCTTCAAACTGGTCAGGCTCGGCATTTCGTCGCCACGCTGTTAACGCTGACGCTCGCCGCCTGCGCAGACGCTGGCGGAAAACGCATGTTGTCCGGTGCGGTTTCGGTGGTCGAGGTGCATCGTTCGAATGTCTGCGGCACCGAAGGCGCGGCGACGAAAATCAGCTTTTTCCCGGACGCGGCGGCATTGCAGGCTTGGCAGGCGACGCATCACGTCGAGGCTTTTGATGGTCCGATCGCGCAAGGCGAAACTGCGCTGATCGAACTCGGCGAACGCAGCACCGAAGGCTACGACATTCTGGTGAGCCGTCAGGCGCAGTTGCGCGACGGCACGCTCAAATTGACGGCGACGTTCTTGACTCCGCCGGCACAAGTGCCCGCAGACATGCCGTCGCCCGGCGCGAGCATTGCTACCCCCAATAGCCCCTGCGTATTGATCGCCTTGCCGAAAATCGAACTGCGCGCGCTGGTATTGCTCGATCCGAGCGGTGTCGAGCGTGCGCGCACTCATGTTGCGATGGCGGCTACACCAAGTGCTGCGCCTGCAATGCCGCCTGCGCCGGAGCTGGCTCCCAGTCCGGCAAACGCACCGGAAGCTGCTGCTGCACCGAAGCCGGATGAAACCGTGCCGACCGCTACCGCACCCGAAGCGCCGCCTGCACCGACGACGGCACCGCTAGGTTCAGCGCCGCCAATGCAATCATCGGGGCAATAGTCGGCGCTGCGAGTTACGACACGGATCAATCGATCGCGCGCTCATGACACCTGCGAGCGAAAAAATTAGCGCGTCGCTACGCACCGGATGACGAATGCAGTCATTTACGACTTGTGTTCGATTAAAATTACGGGGCTTTCCATACGTCAAAACCTCGCAGCGCCAAGCGCATGCCGGAGCTTAAATAATGCTGCGCTTTCTGCCTGCGCCAGTGCTGGGCACCGTGATGATGTTGATCCTTGCGGTCAACACCGTGTTCTGGTCCACACCCTTGTACGTGGTGGCGCTACTCAAATTATTGGCGCCGACCCGCTCCGTGCGCGACCGGTTTTCGAGAATGGCGGCGTCGCTGGCGCAGAACTGGTCGAGCAGTTGCATCTGGTTTGCGGATAACTTCCTGAGTCCGCAGTTCGATATTCGCGGCGTCGAGAATCTGGATATTCATGGCCAATATCTGGTGTGCAGCAATCATCAAAGCTGGAACGACATTCTGGTGCTGTTCAAATCGTTCGATCGCCGCGCGCCATTCTTCAAGTTTTTTCTGAAGCAGCAGCTGATCTGGGTGCCGGTGCTCGGCCTTGCTTGGTGGAGCCTGGATTATCCGTTCATGAAACGCTATTCGGCGGCGACCTTGCGCAAGCACCCGGAACTACGTGGGCGCGATCTGGAAACCACCCGCGCGGCCTGCGAGCGTTATCAAAACGTGCCGGTGACGATTCTCAATTTTCTCGAAGGCACGCGCTTTACGCTAGCCAAGCACGATCAGCAGGCCTCGCCTTATCGCTATCTGCTGAAGCCCAAAGCCGGCGGCATGGCGTTGGCCTTGTCGGCGCTCGGCGAACGGATCAACTCGCTGCTCGACGTGACAATCGTTTATCCGGAGGGTGCGCGCGGATTCTGGGATTTCATGGCAGGGCGCGTGCGGCGAGTGGTGGTCGAGGTGCGGACGCTAACGGTGCCGCACGAGTTCTACAGCGGCAGCTACGAAGAAGATGCGGAATTCCGCAAACGGTTTCAGGCCTGGATCGCGCAACTGTGGGCGGACAAGGATGTTCGCATTGCCGCGCTACTGCGCGAGTCGGCTTGAAAAACTGCGCGGTTTGCGGCAAGTGAGTCGCGTCGAGCGAGGTCTCGCGCGCGGTTGAATCTGCTTCCACGGACATTGATCGCCTCAATACATTGGCAAAAAATCCGCCGGGAATGCATTCGATCAAAGCGCGATGATAGCCGTCTCCTGCATGAAGCGGCGGCATTCCAGCAGCAGATCCTGCAACAAGGGCGCGAGATCGTCCGCCGCTCTATCGACATGCCGAGGCCAGTCTTGCGCGGCATCCAGCAGCTTTTGCGGTTGGCGCAGCCGGTGTGAAGTTCTGCCAATCGCCCGATCAATACCGGCTGGCGTTCGATACGACAGCAGCAGCCGTTTGAAGCGCCAGGCGTTAGGCCTTCGACTGCCCGCGTGCGCAAACCATTCGCCGTGCTGCGCGACGGCACGCGCTGATCGTGCCGCAAAATCGGCCAGCGATTCGCTGCTGAAATGCTGCCAATGCTGCGTCAGCGCGTGGTCATAAATCAGGTCGAGCAGAATGCCGGCGTAACGGCGCGCGCCGGGTGCGAATGCGGCCATCGCATTCTTTACGCGCGGATGGTGATCGGTGCGGACGTCGATGCGCCGGTGCAGCAGAATCGATCGCGCCAGCTCCGTTGGCATCACGGCGGAGATAACTGGTGAATCCCGATCAGACGTGTTGGCGGATGCGATGGTTTCGGAATGATTCAGCACGATGCGGCCGCGCACGAGGTCGCCAAGAATCGCGCCCGCCAGATTGGCGTCGACCTGATCCGCAAGCCACAGGTGCGCCAGAAAATTCATCGATTGCTCACTGACGACTTATCGACGGCTGATCAAAATTCGATGGCCGGCCGCGTCAACTGCAATGCCATTCAAAGCGGCCGACGGTATCGCTTTCAATCGAAATCAAATCTCCTGGCACCAGCGGCCCGACGCCTTTGGGCGTACCGGTGAACAGGATATCGCCGGCTTGCAGAGCCCAGCTGCGGCTGAGGATGTGAATCTGCCGCGCAACGCTGTAAAGCATGTCGGCGGTGCGCCCAAGCTGGCGCAGTTCGCCATTCACGCTGCAGCGGAATTCCAGCGCCTGCAAATCCTGATGTTGATAACGCTGCCAGCTGCCGAGCGGCGCGGAATCGTCGAAGGCCTTGGCGAGTTCCCAGGGTTTTCCGGCATCCTTCAACTGGTTTTGCAGATCGCGCAGCGTGAGATCAAGGCCGAGCGTAAATGCGGCGACATGATGCAGCGCCTGACCCACGGCAATATCCGCGCCGCCGCCGGACAAGGCGACCACCAGTTCTGCTTCGTGATGCACCGAACCAGCGCCGCGCGGCAAGCGCACCGGGCTTCCCACCGGCACGATGCACGACGCCGGTTTCATGAACACCACGCAGTCGGAATCCGGCGCGTTGCCGAGTTCTTCGATGTGCGCGGCATAGTTGCGGCCGATGCAGAAAATTCGCTGGATGTTCATCTTCGAGCCTCAATAAAAAAGAGCAGCCGCCTTTGAAGGTGACTGCTCTTATGACCGCGATGAAGCCGCTTTAACGCGGATTCAGTGCTGTGATTTGCCTCAACCGTGAAGCGCGCATCAGCACGCCGCTGACGGCCGATCGAATGCCGACTTCAAATACGCTCTTCGATGCCGAACTTGGCGAAGCCCTTGGTCTCGAAATTCTTGCGGAACATGTCGCGCAATTTCGTCGCCGTAGCATCGTAGGAATCCTTGTCCGCCCAGGTATTGCGCGGATTCAGGATCGCACTGTCGACGCCGGGGCAGGATTTCGGCATCTTCAAATTCAGGATCGGCTGGGTCTCTGTTTCGACTGAATCCAGTTCGCCGTTCAACGCCGCATTCAACAGCGCGCGGGTGATTTTCAGCGACATACGCTTGCCGGTGCCGTAAGGTCCGCCGCTCCAGCCGGTATTCAGCAGAATGCAGCGCGCCTTGTGCTGTTCCATTTTCTTCGCCAGCAGACCGGCATAAACATTCGGTTTCTGCGCCATGAACGGGCCGCCGAAGCAGGCCGAGAAAGTCGGCTGCGGTTCGGTCACGCCGACCTCGGTTCCGGCCACGCGCGCGGTGAAGCCGGAGACGAAGTGGTACATGACGTCCTTCGGCTCCAGAATCGAGATCGGGGGCAGCACGCCGAAGGCGTCGGCGGTGAGCAGCACGATGGTCTGCGGATGAGGGCCCTGTCCGTTGGGCATGACATTGGGGTTGGCGTCCAGCGGATAGCTGAAGCGGGTGTTCTCGGCGATGGAGCCGTCGTTCAGGTCCAGCTCGTCCGGGTGGCACTGTTCCATCGTCTTGCCCGGCAGCGGCGGCACGTTTTCGATGATGGTGCCCGGCTTGGACAGCGCGGCCGCAATGACCGGCTCGGCCTCTTTATCGAGGTTGATCAGCTTGGCGTAGCAACCGTCTTCGAG
>CAJCJH010000058.1 GCA_903970615.1 Rhodospirillales bacterium | reverse complement strand
GGCTGGCGCCTAGCCATATCGTCATCTCGCCGGGGCCGGGCACGCCGGACGACGCCGGCATTTCGCTGGAGATATTGCAGCGGCTTTCCGGACGCATTCCGATTCTCGGCGTCTGCCTCGGCCATCAGGCGATTGGCCAGGCGTTCGGCGGCAAGGTGATTCGCGCGCGGCAGATCATGCACGGCAAAACCAGCCCGATTCATCATGCCGGAAGCGGTGTCTTTCGTGGCCTCGCCGCGCCTTATACAGCCACGCGCTATCACTCGCTGATCGTCGAGGATGCTTCGCTGCCGGCAACGCTTGAAGTCACCGCGTGGACGCAAAATGCAGACGGCAGCCGCGATGAAATCATGGGTCTGCGCCACCGCGAGCTGGCGGTGGAAGGCGTGCAGTTTCATCCGGAGTCGATCCTCACCGAACATGGCCACCAGTTGCTGCGCAATTTCCTCGAACGGGCGCATTGAAGGTGAGCCTGACGCCGCAACAAGCGCTGCAGCGCACGATTGAGCACCGCGAAATTTTTCAGGATGAAATGATCGCGCTGATGCGCAGCATCATGCGTGGCGAAGTGTCGCCGGTGATGACCGCGGCCATCCTCAGCGGCTTGCGGGTGAAGAAGGAAACCGTCGGCGAGATCGCGGCGGCGGCCTCGGTGCTGCGCGAATTCGCGCGCAAGGTGGAGTTATCAGCGAGTGCGCAGCCACTACTCGATGTCGTCGGCACCGGTGGCGACGGCGCGCACACCTTCAATATTTCGACCGCCGCGAGCTTCGTTGCCGCCGCCGCTGGTGCGCGCGTGGCCAAGCATGGCAATCGCGGCGTCAGCTCGAAATCGGGCGCGGCCGATGTGCTCGAAGCGCTGGGCGCCGCCATCGAACTGGAGCCGCAACAGGTTGCGCAGTGCATCGAAGAAGTCGGTTTCGGATTCATGTTCGCGCCGAAACATCATCCGGCGATGAAGGCGGTAGCGCCGGTGCGCAGCGAGATGGGCGTGCGCACGCTATTCAACATTCTCGGCCCGCTGACCAATCCGGCAAATGCCCCCAACGTGTTGATGGGCGTGTTCCACGAAGACCTGGTGGGCATTCAAGTGCGCGTATTGCAGCGCCTCGGAACTCAGCGCGCGCTGGTGGTGTGGGGTCAGGATGGTCTCGACGAAATTTCGCTCGGCGCGGCGACACAGGTGGGCGAGTTGCGCGATGGCGTGGTGCGCGAATACGAAATCCATCCGGAAGATTTCGGCATGGCGATGTCGGCCACGCGCAACCTGCGCGTGGCCAATGCCGAGCAATCGAAACTGCGACTGCTCGAAGTGCTCGACAACATACCCGGTGCTGCGCGCGACAGCGTCACGCTGAATGCCGCAGCAGCGCTCTACACTTGCGGTCTCGCGGACTCGATTGCAGCCGGCGTTTCGCGCGCACGCGAGGTCATCGGCTCGGGTGCCGCGCGCGCCAAGCTGCAACAGTTTTTGGCGGTATCGAAGCGTTTGAGCGCGCAGTAATTTACGACCGCGTTCAATTCCATCTTCGATCCGATAATTGACACCGCGCCTGATCCATCTTTCATTCGCATGAGCGACATTCTCGAAACCATTCTGGCGCGCAAGCGTGAAGAAGTCGCCGCGCTTCGGCAGCAATATTCGGAAACTGCATTGCGCGATATGGCGGCTGCTGCCGACGCCCCGCGCGGATTCTCGGCGGCGCTGCGCGACCGCGCCGCATCCGGCCAAGCCGCAGTAATTGCGGAGATCAAAAAGGCATCGCCGAGCAAGGGTTTGATCCGTGCCGATTTCGATCCCGCATGGCTGGCGCGCGATTACGCCAATGGTGGCGCGGCCTGTCTTTCGATCCTGACCGACGAGCAGTTTTTTCACGGCGCCAACGCTTATCTGATCGCCGCGCGCGGCGCCTGCAATCTGCCGGTGATCCGCAAGGATTTCCTGATCGATCCGCTGCAAATCATCGAAGCGCGCGCGCTCGGCGCAGACTGCGTGCTGCTGATCGCAGCCGCGCTTTCAGCCACCCAGTTGGCCGAGTTGCACGCCTGCGCAGTCGCGCTCGAACTCGATGTGCTGGTCGAAATCCACAACGCGGAAGATCTGGAGTTGGTCGAAAAGGCCGGCGTGTTGCCGCAGGCACTGCTCGGCATCAACAATCGCAATCTGCGCACGTTTGCAACAAGTCTGGAAACCACACTGGATCTGTTGCCGCGGCTGCCGCAAGGCTGTGAAGTCGTCACCGAAAGCGGCATTGCACGTGCTTCCGATGTGGCCCGCATGCGCGCAGCCGGCGTATATCGTTTCCTGATCGGCGAATCGCTGATGCGCCAGCCCAGCCCCGGCGATGCGCTGCGGAGTTTGCTGCTGGATCGCTGATTTTATTGATATCGGCTGCCGTTGCGGAAAATTACAGTTCGACTTCCATCGTGATCCCGCCAGCATTCGACGACGACAAGTACGATCGCATTACGCCGGTTTCTGCAGCCGGAATTTGCTCAGCGCGGCATCTTGCGGGACGATGATTCTATGGCCCTGGAAAGTGATGAGGCCATCTTCTTCGAGCTTTTTCAGGACGCGCCCGGACATCTCGCGCGAACAGCCGACGATGCCCGACAGCTCCTTGCGGCTGATGCGAACCAGCGTTCCTCGCGAGGTTTTTTTCGCATCCGGTTGCCGCGTCAACTCATACAGCGCATGCGTGAGACGGGTGGCGACATCGAGGAAAGTAAGATCGCGCAAACGCCGGCTGGTTTCACGCAAGCGCGCCGCCAATTGTCCAGCCAGTTCAAACATGATGTCGGGATGCTCCAGATGAAATTCGCGGAAATCCTCGAACTTCATTCCAGCGACCAGGGTCGGCTCGCGCGCACGGACGATCGCGGTACGCACCTGCTGCTCCGGGAACAGGCACATCTCGCCGAAAAACTCGCCGGGATTGAGGTAGGCCAGCACCATCTCGCGGCCATCGGTGGCTTCGACCATCACGCTGACCGATCCTTCCAGAATCAGGTACAGCCCGCGCGGCGCTTCACCCGCGCCGATGATCTTGCGCTGCGGTGGATAGCTCGATCTGTTCGATGCAGCAACGAACGCTTCCAACACAGGTTTCTTCAAAACCGCTTTGCTGACCATAAAAAACTTCGCGTCCCAATCACGCCGACACCGCATTGCCGCTACCCTTGACAGCGGAAATTAACATAACCAACTTGCGAATTTTTCGGGAGCTGCACATGCAGGCACGCATCAAATGGCTGGAGAACGCGGCGTTCGTCGCCGAGAGCGGCAGCGGGCATGCGATCGTGGTCGATGGCCCGGCGGAAATCGGCGGGCGCAATCTCGGAGTAAGGCCGATGGAATTGATGTTGATGTCGGTCGGCAGCTGCTCGGCGGTGGACATCGTGATGATCCTGAAAAAAGCGCGGCAGCCAGTAGACGGCTGCGAAGTGGAAGTGGCCGGCACGCGCGCCGAAACCGATCCGAAAGTGTTCACCAAAATTCATCTGCATTTCATCGTCAGCGGCAACGGCTTGGCCGAATCGCAGGTGAAACGCGCAGTGGCGCTGTCGGCGGAAAAATATTGCTCGGCTTCGATCATGCTGCAAAAAGCCGCCGAAGTTACGCACGATTATGAAATCCGCCAGCCTGCGATTGGCGCACCAAGCCGCGCATGAACGATGTCATCGCAATCGCGTTTTGACTGCGGCGCAAGCGGCAGCTCGATCGTAGGGCGGATTGTCTTGCCGCTGTCATTTGCACGCGGCGTTTTTCAGGGATAATAGTTGGCTCCCGCGGTTGCTCCGCGGCCTTGACGATTTTTCGATTGACTGACGCGGGAGCCCGCTTTTGACCAAGCCGACCAATAACCCCAAGCTCAAGCTGCTCGGGTTCAACAACCTGACGAAGACGCTGAGCTTCAACATCTACGACATCTGCTATGCGCGCAGCCAGCAACATCAGCAGGAATATATCGAGTACATCGACGAGGCTTACAACGCCGAGCGGCTGACCGATATCCTCACCGAAGTGGCCGATATCGTCGGCGCCAACATCCTCAATGTCGCGCGGCAGGATTACGATCCGCAGGGCGCTTCGGTAACGATGCTGATTTCAGAAGGCCACCACGATGGCCTTTCAACGCCGGTGGCGGTGGACTCGCTCGAACTGCGCGCCGAAAAGCAGTCGGTCGTCGGCCATCTGGATAAAAGCCACATCACCGTTCACACCTATCCGGAAACACATCCGGATGCCGGCATCAGCACGTTCCGGGCGGATATCGACGTCTCCACCTGCGGCAAGATTTCGCCGCTGAAGGCGGTGAATTTTCTCATCAAGAGTTTTGAATCCGACATCGTCGTGATGGACTACCGCGTACGCGGCTTCACCCGCAACGTACGCGGCATGAAGCACTTCATCGATCACTCGGTCGACTCGATCCAGAACTTCATTTCACGCGATATCAAGGATCGTTACGACATGGTCGACGTGAACGTCTACCAGGAAACCATCTTTCATACCAAGATGCGCCTGAAGGAACTTGACCTCGACACTTATCTTTTCGGCGAAGGTGTTTCCGAACTGCCGCCGCGCGAAGCCAAACGTATCCGCGAGCGCGTCGATCACGAGATCATGGAAATTTTCTACGGCCGCAATATCCAGCGCTGATCGCGCGGTCTGCGACGCCCAGGTTCATTAGGTTATTCGTACTAGATTCGCACCACTTCAAACGGCCGCATCATGTCGTTCGCTTCGTGTTCGAGGATGTGGCAGTGCCAGAGATAATGGCCGGCATAGCCATCGAAACGCACGACGATGCGTGTGATCGCGCCCGGGTAAACCTGCACCGTATCTTTCCAGCCGGCCTCGCCCGGCTCGGGTGGAATCGGTGGCCGTGTGCCCATCACTTTGCCGTATTGCACGAAGTCAGGCGCATGAAAGTGCTGCCGTTCGAGAATCTGGAAACGCACCAGATGCAAGTGAATCGGATGAACATCATCAGTCAGATTGAGGAACTCCCAGATCTCGGTTGAACCGAGTAGCGGTTTCTCCGTCACCGGCGCACCCCACGACATTTCGTTGAGCAGCAGCGTTATCGGCTCGGCCGCCTTGTTGTCGTGTTCGCTGAGAATCATGCGGCGCACTTTGGTCGTGGCGGTGTGATGAATCGGCAACACCGGCCGCAGTTTTTGCGGCACGGCGCTGTTATCGATCACCGGCCGATTGGCAACGCGGAATTGCAGTACGCCCAGCGGAATATTGTTCAGCACGATCTGTTGACCGGCATGCTGGCTGAAATCGATGACGACATCTACGCGCTCCGCCGGCGCCAGCAGAATCGTCTTGCGCAGCAGCGGCGCGGGCAGAAGACCCTGATCCGTGCTGATCTGCTGAAACGACAGCCCCTGCGATAACGAGAAATTGTAAAAGCTGCTATTCGCCGCGCTGATAAGCCGGAATCGATACTTGCGCGGCTGCACGTCCAGATACGGAAACAGCTTGCCGTTGATGAGCGTGCCATCCGCGTTCACCTCCGGCACCCACGGCGCACCGGCATAACCCGACACCGGATAATTCAGCTGGTTGTCGTCCCGATAAAACATGCGATCGCAAAACAGCAGCGGAATATCGAACTCGTCTTTCGGCAGATTCAGCGCATCCTCGGCGGCATCCCGAATCAGGTAGGCCCCGAATAAACCCGCATAGACATTGAGCCGATTCACACCCATCGCGTGATCGTGATACCACAGGGTCGCCGCGTCCTGATGATTCGGATAATGAAACAGCGCCGACTTGCCCGGTACGTACCAGTCGTCCGGATAGCCATCGCTGGCGGAAGGCGTTCTGCCGCCATGCACATGCACGATCGTTCGCACATCCGGCGTGCCGGGCTCGGCGCCGTGCAGCCGATGGTCGATCGGCAAAAAATGTTTCGACGGCAGTTCGTTGACCCACTCGACCAGTATTCCCTCGCCGCTGCGCACCGCGAACGTCGGGCCGGGAATTCCAGTGCCATAAGACCAGAAGCGCGTGGGCTGCAGATCACGATGTACCTGGCTTTCGATCGGCCGCATCGCAATCCGGTAATACGGCAAATGCTTATGCGGATTGCCGGGGTCCGGCCGCGACTCGCGGCTTTGCGCGACCGGAGGAATCGTCAGCGCATCGACAAACGGCGTGAGCGTGTTGACGTTCAACATCGGCCGAACCGGTGCTGGAATTTCTACGGCGGGCTTGAAACCGGTCTGCAAAAAACCGCCGCGGCACAGCGGCAATTTGGGTGGCCAGTCGGCTGCATACGAGCCGGGCGCCAGGGCCAAGCCGCCAGCGATTGCGCCGCCCCTCAGCAAAAAATCCCGTCGCGTAACGCTCATATTTTTGAGGCCGGAGACTTGAAGCAGACGATGACTCTCGCCATCGCCCGACAATGATTCGAGTTAACTAAAAAACAGCGGGCCTGTCGATCATCGAAGGCCCGCTGGATTCCACTCCATTTCAAACGGCCGGAAGATTCCTCAAAAGCAAAACTCCCGGCCGTGTTTTCGACTGAAGCGCCGCCGGCGGAAAAGACCTGCGACGCGCCTGTCTTTGCGGACTTACTCCTGACTCAAAGGCTCACCGGTTGCAGGATCAAGGAACAGCATCGGCGTTGGCGTTGTCGCGCTGAAGTTGAACAGACTGGTGTCTTTCATCAAGGAACCGGCGACGGCATCGAACGAACCGGTGATGCGCTTGCTGCCGAGCCAGTTGTCTTCGATGAAGGCCAGCACCGACGATTGGTCGGTCAGGGTGTGGTCCACCGAATTCTGCGGCGTGAAAGGCGAAATCACCAGGAACGGCAGGCGCGGACCATAACCGCAGCGACCCTCGGCGACGCCGGTGCCGCTGTAGTTCAGCAGGCTCGCAGCGGGCACTGAAGCAGCGCTGCATACGGCCGAATCGGTGCCGGCGATGGTCGAACCGTTGATGACCTTGGTGACGTGGTCGTACCAGCCATCGGAATCGTCATACGCAATGATAACTGCGGTGCTGCTCCATTCCGGCTGCTGCTGCAGGAAGTTGATGACGCTGACGACGAACGACTGCTCATCGATCGGATCGGAATAACCGGCGTGACCATCCTGATATCCCGACGCCTTGAGAAAGCTCACTGCCGGGAAATTGCCGGCGCCAACTGCATCGTAGAAATCATGCAGGTCGTACTGGTGATTCGCCGTCGGCGTTGCGGTCGTGCAGTTCGCGCTGCTGCCGGCGGGTGCAGTATCCGCATCGGTGCCGATCACGGCGGTCGACGCTGGACGCGTATGCGTCGGGTTGCAGGTGGAAGCGTAATACTGGAACGGCTGATGATGCGGAATGTAGTCCGCCTTGGTCACCGCAGTGACTGCGGAAGTGGTCGAGCGTTTGCAGCCGGTGGTGCCGTTGGCGTTGGTCTTGGTCAGATCAAAACCGCCTTCAAAGAAACCCCAGCTGACGCCGGAGGCATTCAGCAAATCACCGACATTCTGACTGAGCATCAGCAGGTTGTTGGTGGTTGACGAACAGGTATCGCCGGTCGGATCGGCATCGCTGATGAGCGTATAACCGCCGACGCCGTCGGAAATGGCTTCACCGGCACTCAGCACAGTGCTGGATGGTGCAGACACACCGTCCAGCTGGCCCGAGATAAGATTGAGCGCGCCATCGGTGGAAGGGCCGAAGTTGGTGCCGAACGAGTTATCGCTCATCGCAAAATGCTGCGCGTAATTCCATAAGGCAGTGACGGTGTTGCCGTCGTAATAACCCAGCACCTGACCGGTGGTGTTGTAGGCGCCATCGTCCAGCAAGGCGGCGTTGGAAGGCTTGGTCGATGTCGATGAATAGGTGCCGGCGGTGCCGGTATACAGCGGGAACAAGTCCATCAGGCCGCCGTCGAACGCCTCCTGTTCCTGCACATAGTCGTGGTCCTGATCCGCTGTCGCCGCATCGCTCAGATCAAGACGGAACGGCAATATCGCGCCGGTGCCATTCTGCGTATTGCTCTGGTTCGGATTGGTCGTCAGCAGGTTCGCGGTTGCCAGCGTATTGATGCTAGTCGGCGTGCCGGCGGCGGCGGTGAACTGCGGCTCGCCGGAAGGATTGGTCGCCGTCGGATAAGTGGCGAAGTAGTGATCGAACGAGACGTTCTCCTGGAAGATCACCACCAGATGCTTGATCGGACTGGCCGTTTTGTAGGCGGCTGCGGCATCGCCTTGCGTTCCTGCAGGACCCGCAGGTCCGATCGCACCAGCAGCTCCGGTTGCGCCGGTAGCACCCGTCGCGCCGGTGGCACCGTTGTCGCCTGAACAGCCCGCAACGCCCACCAGAATGGCAGTCGCCAGACTCACTCCTATCCGTTTCAACATGTTTTCACTCCCTCGCAACGCTATAAAGACTCGCCCTGAGTGGCGTGCGCCACCTTCCCCGGTATCGGGTGGGCGCAAGTATCCTCAGCGTTGGTTAAGGTTTTTTGTCAGCCGGATGACTTTGCATGACTGGCTCTGGATAAGTCTGCCGCCGACGCAAGCGCAAAGCGCTCGTGCTTTGATCCACGAGCGCCCGACGACAGCGACGATGCGAAGCGCTTGAACTCTTGAACTATGGAATCGCCAGCAACGAGCTTGCTGAAGGGCGAGCCTCGTTCCGCGGCAGTGGGTCCGACGGCAGTTCCGTCATCGGTTCCGCTGCAAAATCTTCGGTACTGGCCACCACGCAGTCGCGGCCCGCATTTTTCGCGGCATACATGGCCTTGTCGGCCGCGGCCAGCAGCTTGCCGGCGCTGAAGCCGTGCTGCGCAGAGCTGGCAAGGCCGATCGAGATGGTGATCGGCCCGATCGCCTGATGCCGATACGTCACTTCGAGGCTGCGCACCTTGGCGCGCAACTGCTCGGCCTTGAGCAGCGCCTGTGGCAACGTGGTGCGGGCCAGCACGACCGCGAATTCTTCGCCGCCATATCGACACACGATATCGTTGCCGCGGAACTGCACGAACAGCGCGTCGCCGATCATGCGCAGCACCTGATCGCCCAATTCATGGCCGTAGGTGTCGTTGAATTTCTTGAAATGATCGACATCGAACATCAACACCGACAGCTCTTGCCGCTCACGCTCGGCGCGGCTCAATTCTCGCGGCAGGCTCTCGGCCAGATAGCGGCGGTTGAACAGCCGCGTCAAGGGATCGCGGATCGATTCCTGCCGCAGCGATTGACGCAGACGGATATTCGCCAGCGCGATGCCCAGACGCTCCACCACCATCGCGGCAAGCTTCTGCGGCGGCGTATCGCTGGCGATCTGCTGCTCGCGCTCCGGCAAGGCTTGCAGGTACAGCAGCCCCATGCTTTCGCCCTGCGCCGACATCGGCACGCAGATGAAATCGCCAGGCGGGCCGGGCTCGCGCAGATGTGCGCAACGCAGGCCGTTGAGTTCATGCGCGCCATGCGGCTGGCCGCGGCGCAAGGCCCAGCACTGGTCGAGCGTCAGCGAATCGCTGGTCGCCAGCGGACCATTCCATTGGGCGACAGCTTCGAGCACATCGCCGGTATCGCGACGCAGATACAGCACACCGCCGTAATCCGGAAAAAGTTTGCGGCCGAAATGCGCGATCGGCTCGGCAATTTCGTCGAGACTCTGACAAGCCTGGATGATCGCGCTGAGTTCGCCCAGCAATGTGATGTCGTGGTTCTGCTGCGACAGCGAAGTAAAGCCATCGACCAGCTTTGCGCGGCTCGCCTGCAGTTCGGCTTCGACGCGCTTCTGCGCGGTGATGTCCTGAATCTGGGTGACGAAATAGAGCGGCTTGCCGTAGTCATCGCGCAGCAAGGCGATATCGAGTTGCACGTCGATTTCGCGGCCATGCTTGACTCTGTAGCGCTTTTCGATTCGATAGGTATCACTGCCGCGTTCGAGTATCGTTTTCACTCGCGCGTCATCCTCTGCATGAAACCGCGGGTCAGTGAAATCCTGATACTTCATTTTCAACAGTTCTTTTTCGGTGTAGCCGAGCATGTTGCACAACGCCGGATTCACCGTGATCCATTGACCATCGAGCGCGACGACAGCGCAGCCGATCGGTGCGGTTTCCAGCGTCAGCCGGAAGCGCCGCTCGCTTTCCTCGATCTGGCTGCGGCGCTGTTCGAGCAACGCCAGCGATTCGCCGAGACTTTTATTCGCGGCCTGCAATTCGCATTGCGCCAGCGTGTTTGCGGCGAAAAACGCCGAGGCTTTCGGCAGCAGCGGCCACAGCGTGATCGCCGTCAAGGTGGAAATGGCCGCGGTCAGCACGCCAAGCACCGCATCGAGCCGGTACACCGGCCGCCAGACATTCAGGATGTTGATCAGATGCATGCTGCCGCAGGCAAAGATGAACAATCCGAACAGTCCGAACACCCAGGTGAATTTGAGATTGCGATGGCGCCGAATGAAGATCAGCAAGGTCACAGGAATGGAAAAATACGACACCGCGATCGCCAGATCGCTGCCGACCATCGACCACAGCAGCAACGGATCCCACGCCAGGCAATAGCCGTGCGGCAGGAAATTGGAATCCCCGAAATAGTTGACGATCGAATCGAACATGATTTTCTCCGCGCTGCCGCACCGGTGCTGAACGGATACCGACCTCGGAGACAAACGTGGCGCCGAACTTCAGGGGTGAAGTCGCGCCATGCGCCACCTTTACCGGCAACTGGCGGCAGTCTGGTTCACGCACTCGGGAAACGCGGGGTTTTCCGTCAACCGGCAGCGTTTCCGGGGCTGGCCGCGCGAAAGCGGCCGTTTTTACCGGTATGTTTTAGCCAGCGACGGTCATGTGGTCGATCAGGATCGAGCCGCAGCGCACGCTGCCGCGCGTATCGACATCGCTCGCAATCGCCTGAATGCCGCGGAATATGTCCGGCAAGGTACTGGCGATGGTGAGGTTCTGCACCGGATAAGCGATCGCGCCGTTTTCCACCCAGAACCCCGAAGCGCCGCGTGAATAATCGCCGGTCACGGTATTGACGCCCTGGCCCATCAGATCGGTGACGATCAAGCCCTCGCCCATTTCGCGGATCAAGGCTTCGAGGCCGCCGTCGAATGTGGAATCCACCACCAGGTTGTAAATGCCGCCAGCGTTGCCGGTGGTGGCGAGCCCGAGTTTGCGCGCGCTGTACGAACCCAGCAGATAGCCTTGCAGCACGCCGTTGGCGATCAGCGCGCGCTCGGCGGTGGCAACGCCTTCGGCATCGAATGCGCTGCTCGCCGCGGCGCGTAATAAGTACGGCCGCTGTGCGGCGTTGACGCGCTCGGCAAAAATCGTTTCACCGAGTCGATCGAGCAGGAACGACGCGCGACGATACAAGGCGCCGCCGGAAATCGCGCCGAGAAAATGACTGAACAGCCCGCGCGCGACTTCCGCCGGAAACAACACCGGCGTGCTGCGCGTGCTCAAGCCCTGTGCGTTCAGGCGTGCGGCGGCACGCTCACCGGCGCGCTGACCGACCGCGGCCGGCGCATCGAGATCACCGGACGAGCGTGCAGCGCTATACCAGTGGCCGTTCTGCATGGCTTCGCCGCTGCCCGCAATCGCAACGCAGCTCAGGCTGTGATCGGTGGATTCACGCGCGCCGATGAAGCCGTGGGTGTTGGCGTAGAGACTCAATGAATGCCGCGTATCCACCGACGCGCCTTCAGACTGGCTGATGCGCGCGTCCGCCGCGAACGCCGCTGCTTCGCATTCCTTCGCAAGATCGATCGCCGCTTCTGCACTCAGGTTCCAGGGATGACACAGATCGAGATCGGGAAAATGGTTCGCCATCAACGCCGCATCCGCAAGGCCCACGCAAGGGTCTTCACCGCTGGCGCGCGCGATCGCACACGCCGCTTCGACTGCCCGCTGCAAGCCGGCTTCGCTGAGTTCGCCGGTGCTGGCCGAGCCGGTGCGCTGGCCGAACAAAACCGAAATCGACAGATCACGATCGCGCTGGAATTGCACCGATTCAACTTCGCCCATGCGCACGCCGACGCTCAAGCCGCGGCTGACGCTGACGGACGCTTCGGCCGCGCTGGCACCGAGTTGCTTCGCGGCGTCCAGCGCGCGCGCGAGCCAGGGCTGCAAGTCAGCGGCGGAAGGAAGATTCTGGCTGGGCGCGGAAGCGGTCATAAGCGGTCGATCGAAAAACGGATCAGCAGGATAACCGCATGCGGCTGGCGCGCGTTTTCAAAAAGCTCAAGCACGACCAAGGCATGACTCAAACAACTGCCAGCGCCGCCAGCAGTTTGTCGTGGACTCCGCCGAAATCGCCGTTGCTCATCACCAGAATGCAATCGCCGGCCTGCGCTTGCGCAACAACATCGGCGACCAGCGTTTCGAGATCGGCATGCGTGTGCAGCTTCGCGCCGAGGCTGCCGAGTGCGGCTTGCGCATCCCATTTCAGATCGGGTCTTGCGTAAACGAACACTGCGTCGGCAAGCTGCAAACTCGCAGCCAGTGTTTCCGCGTGACCGCCGAGCCGCATCGTGTTCGAGCGCGGCTCCAGCACCGCGAGTATGCGGCCGGTTGGTGTTGCCGCGGGTTCGCGCAGTGCGGACAAGGTCGCTTCGATCGCAGTCGGGTGATGTGCGAAGTCATCGTAAACCGCAACACCGCGCCGTTCGCCGCGCCATTCCAGCCGGCGCTTGACACCGCTGAATTGGGCAAGTGCCGCAAGCGAATCCGAAACCGCAACGCCCGCATGCGCCGCCGCCGCGATCGCCGCCAAAGCATTCGCGCGATTATGGGCACCGGGCATCCGCAGCTTGGCGACGCCTTGCGAAACGCCGCGACTCAGCACTTCAAATCCATTTGCGTTCGGCTGCAAAGTCCAGTCGCAATTGATATCTACGCCGAAATACTCGACTTCGCTCCAGCAACCCTGACGCAGCACGCGCGCAAGATTTTCATCGCTGCCGTTGACGATCAAACGTCCCTCGCCCGGCACGGTGCGGATCAGATGATGAAACTGCCGCTCGATCGCCGCGAGGTCCGGAAAAATATCGGCGTGATCGTATTCGAGATTGTTCAGGATCGCCGTGCGCGGCCGGTAATGCAGGAACTTGCTGCGTTTGTCGAAGAAGGCGGTGTCGTATTCATCGGCTTCGATGACAAAAAAATTGCCGCCCCCGAGCCGCGCGGAAACGCCGAAATTCGCCGGTACGCCGCCGACCAGAAATCCGGGTTCAAGGCCGGCATGTTCGAGCAGCCAGGCCAGCATGCTGGTGGTCGTGGTCTTGCCATGCGTGCCGGCGACCGCGAGCACATGGCGCTCGCTCAATACATTTTCGGCAAGCCATTGCGGGCCGGAAACGTAGGGCAAGCCTTCGTTCAGCACATATTCGATCGCCGCATTGCCGCGCGTGATGACGTTACCAACGACGATGACATCCGGCCCTGAATCGCCGAACTGTTGTAGGTGCGCAGCCTCGTAGCCGCGCATCACTTCGATGCCGAGCGCTTGCAGTTGCGTGGACATCGGCGGCCAGGCGTTGGCATCCGAGCCGGTGACGCGATGCCCGGCCTCGCGTGCGAGCGCGGCGATGCCGGCCATGAAGGTGCCGCAGATGCCGAGGATGTGCAGGTGCATGGCGAGCGGTGCGAACGCGCTTGAACTTGCGATCCGCTTCGATCAGCCCGGTGCGCCGATCAGCGCGCGCGCGACCATCAGCGCGATAAACAGCACGATCAACACCAGCAGCGCCTTGCGTCCTGCGGCCTTGAAGAAAATATAGGCCGTCACCAGCAACTGCCACAGCAATACCAGCAGCAGCCAGAACGAAGCGGTGCTGATCGCCTGCACTTCAGGCAAATCTTCCGGGTGACTCATCAGCTCGGGATTTTTGGCGAGGCGATCCATCACCGTCATCCAAACTGGCACCACTTTCGCCAGTAGAGGCAGCATCAGCAGCGTCAGGATCGACGTGGTCACCGCCAGCGCGTTGAAGGTTTGCTGAAAGCGGTTTTGCAGCTTCATCGAACTCAGCGTCAACCAGGTCAGCAGCGCCATCAAGCCGATGTTCAGCAGCGCCGAAACGATCGCTTCGGCGGGTGTCGCCACGAACAGGAACGTCACCGCATTGGCGAGCAGCGCGAAACCTGCGCAGGCCGCGATCAGGCGCCGGCCAGTATCGAACGGAAAATCCTGCGGACCGGCGCGGAAAATGAGAATGCGCAGCGAAATCCAGAAAGCTTGAGTGAACATGGGCAGCCGCCGGCGAGTGAACCGTTATTCTAAGGTTTGACGCCGGCCTTGCGCAGAATCCGATCCCGGCGCGGAATCACCTACAAGGAACCTTCTTTTGACGATTCAAGCCGTAAACCTGATCGCCAATGCCGATGCGCTCGGCACTGCGATCAATCTTTGGTCGCGCGCGGCATGGCTCGCGCTGGATACCGAATTCGTCCGCGAGACCACGTATTTCCCGAAGCTCTGCCTGATCCAGATCACCGACGGCGACACCGCGGCCTGTATCGATACGCTAGCCTTGCAGCCGGCGGAGTTGCAGCGCTTGTTCGATGCGCTTTCGGCCAGCACTGCCGACAAAATATTCCATTCCGCCTCGCAGGATCTGGAGATTTTCGTGCAACTCACCGGCGCCTGCCCGCAGCCGCTGTTCGATACACAGATTGCGGCGGCGCTGCTCGGCGAAGGCGATCAACTCGGCTACGCCGCGCTGGTGGAAAAACGGCTCGGCGTGAAACTCGATAAAAGCCTGACGCGCACCGACTGGTCGCGGCGGCCGCTGTCGATTCCTGAACTGACGTATGCGATCGACGACGTGCGTTATCTGGCGCAACTTTATCCGCTGCTGCTCGAAGAACTCATCGCGCGCGGACGGCTGGAATGGCTGCGCGAGGATTGCCGGCGCGCGACCGATCCGGCGCGCTACCAGACCTTGCCTGCGCAAGCCTGGCGCCGCTTGAAAGGCCTGCAACGGCTGGCACCTGCAGCGCGCAGCATCGCCGCCGCACTCGCCGGCTGGCGTGAACAGACCGCGCAGCAACGCGATCGTCCGCGCAAATGGATCCTCGAAGACGATGCGATTTATCGCATCTCGGAACGTGTGCCAACTTCGCTCGCGCAACTGCAAGCGCTGAATGTGCTGCAACCGAAAACGCTGGAGCGGCACAGCGAAACGCTGCTGGAAATCGTCCGCTCGGCCGGCACTGAAAACGGCGTCGTGATTGCCGACGAAGTGCCGTTCGATGATCGTCAGAAAGCCACGTTCAAGCGCTTGCAGGAAGCTTTGCGTGCTGCGGCGGAAACCTTGGGCATGACAACTTCATTGCTTGCGCCGCGCGCCGATCTCGAAGCGCTCGTGCGCGATGGCGCGGGAGCGAAAGTGCCGTTGCTGGAAGGCTGGCGGCGGGGAGTTGTCGGCGAGAAGTTGCTGGGCCTGATCTAAGCAAATCGGCGCGAGCCGCCCTTCAAGCAGCACGCGGCTTCAAGCTTGGGCCAATGCGCTGGTCGCCGCACCTGGCTTGGCGGGCTTTCCAAAACTGAAAATTCCGAGACAAAGGCCAGCGACGACAGTAATCACGATTGGCAGCGCAAGGAACCAGAGCGTGCTGAAAATGGCCATTGGGCCCGTCCATTCCTGCCACGCAGCGCGCGCAAGATATGGCATCGCGGCAATCGGGCAGAAGCCGGCCGAATTGGATTTAATCATCCGACCCCAACCCGCCGCAAACAAAACGCCGAACGCGAATACTGGAATGGCGATATCGCCAAGCTGATCCGCAACCGCCAGGTTTTAAGGTGCGCATACCAACGAGACCATGCCGGCGCGGGGATCGCTACGAGAAAGCCGATCAGCTCGATAGCTGCGAATGAAGATAACAAACCAGCCAGCATTGAAACGATGATTTTCATCGGTCGCTCCTGATGCGAAATGCCCGCGCTAAGTCAGCGCGATATCTTATTTCAGCGCCGAAATCACCCGCTCAAAAATTTCGTCAAGCGTGCCGACACCCGGCACTGTCACCAGCTTGTGCTGGGCTGCGTAATACGCCAGCAGCGGATGCGTTTCGGCGTTGTAGACCTCGATACGATGGCGGATCACGTCTTCCTTGTCGTCGTGGCGGCCTTCCTTGATCGCGCGCAAATGCAGGCGGCGGATGATTTCCTCGTCTTCGACTTGCAGATGCACCGCCTTGTCAATTCCGGGATGGCCGTGGCGTTCGAGCATGGCGTCCAGCACTTGCGCCTGTTCGGTGTTGCGCGGGAAGCCGTCGAGGATGAAGCCGGGTTTGGCGTCGGCTTGTTCGAGACGTTCTTCGACGATGCCGATGACGATTTCGTTGGCGACCAGCTTGCCGGCGTTCATCGCCGCCTGCGCCTGCAGGCCGAGTTCGGTTTGGGCGGCAACCGCCGCACGCAGCGCATCGCCTGTCGAAATTTTCGGGATGCCGAAGCTCGCAACCAGCTTTTCGCCCTGCGTGCCTTTACCCGAGCCGGGCGCGCCCAGCAGAACAATTCTCATAGTTTTCTAGCCGATGCTCGACAGTGATGCAAAAAAACGACCCGCAGGAGAATGCGCGGCCGACTGCAATTCCGGCGCCGACGGGCTGCCGCTTGCGTATTCTCGAATGGCGCAACGGTACCCGCTCGCTGCGCGCGCCGTCAACGCAGCGCGCGGGCGGGCTGTCAGAAATACGCCGAGCGCCGGTTATACTTTGCGGATTCAATACTGAAATTCAGCTGTGCTTCGTTTTGCAGTTTGATTGAGTTTCGGTTGAATTCGACAGGCCAAGCCCAGCTGGCCGCCCATTCCTGACGGCAACATCGACGAGGTTTGCATGCCGCGCAACGCTTTCTATGCTCAATCCGGCGGGGTGACCGCTGTCATCAATGCTTCCGCCGCGGGCGTGATCGAAACCGCGCGCCGTTATCCGGATCAGATCGCCAATGTTTATGCCGGCCGCAACGGCATCATCGGTGCGCTGACCGAAGATTTGATCGATACCAGTCTCGAATCCGCAGACGAGATTGCCGGGCTCAAGCACACGCCTTCGGGCGCGTTCGGTTCGTGCCGCTACAAGCTCAAGGGTTTCGATAAAAATCAGGCCGAATACGAGCGCCTGATCGAAGTGTTCAAGGCGCACGACATCGGCTATTTCTTCTACAACGGCGGCGGCGATTCGGCCGATACCTGCCTGAAAATTTCGCAGCTCGGCGAGAAGATGGGTTATCCGATCCAGGCCATCCATGTGCCGAAAACGGTGGATAACGATCTGCCGATCACCGACTGCTGCCCCGGCTTTGGTTCGGTAGCGAAGTATGTTGCCGTTTCGATCCGCGAGGCCGGTTACGACGTCGCCAGCATGGCGAAAACTTCGACCAAGGTGTTCATCATGGAAGTGATGGGCCGCCACGCCGGCTGGATTGCCGCCGCGGGTGGACTCGCCGCCGACAAGGAAGGCGCGTCGCCGCACATCATCCTGTTCCCGGAAGTGAAGTTCGACGAGGCCGCGTTCCTCGCACGCGTCGATGAATGCGTTAAGAAATACGGCTATTGCACGGTGGTCGCCAGCGAAGGCCTGCAGAACGCGGCCGGCGAATTCATGAGCGAAGCCGGTATCAAGGATGCCTTCGGCCACGCGCAACTCGGCGGTCTGGCGCCGCTGCTCGCGGGCCTGGTGAAAGACAAGCTGAAGTACAAATATCACTGGGCAGTGGCGGATTATCTACAACGCGCCGCGCGCCATATCGCCAGCAAGACCGATCTCGATCAGGCGTATGCGGTCGGCAAAGCGGCGGTGGAAATGGCGATTGCCGGAAAATCCGGCGTGATGCCAGCGATCATCCGCACCGGCGACAATCCTTACACTTGGAACATCGCGGAAGCGCGGCTGGATCAAGTCGCCAATGTCGAGAAAAAGATGCCGCGCGATTTCATCAGCGAAGACGGTTTCCACATCACCGAAAAATGCCGCCGCTATCTGGCGCCGCTGATTCTCGGCGAAGACTATCCGCCGTACTTCAATGGCCTGCCGGTTTATGTCACGCTTAAAAACACGCCGGTGCCGAAGAAGACCGGCCGCGAATTCGTGCTGGCAAAATAATCATCTTCAATTACTTAAACAAGAGGTTCACTAAAGATGGGTTTTGAAACCCTCGGCCCTGGCGACAAGGCCCCCAACGAGTTTTACGTCGTCATCGAAATTCCGGCTTACGGCCCGCCGGTGAAATATGAAGTGGACAAGGAATCCGGCCTGCTGATGGTCGATCGCTTCATGAATGTGGCGATGAGCTACCCGGCGAATTACGGCTACGTGCCGAAGACCCTATCCGGCGATGGCGATCCGGTCGATGTACTGGTCATTACGCCGCATCCGGTTTATGCCGGCAGCGTGATCAAATGCCGCGCGGTCGCAGTGCTGGATACCGAAGACGAAAAAGGCACCGACGCCAAGCTGCTGGCAGTGCCGGTCGATAAGGTTTCCAACGGCGCTTACGACAATCTGCGCGATCTCGCCGACGTACCGGCGCGCGTGAAGAACGAAATCGAGCACTTTTACAGCTCGTATAAGCTGCTCGAAAAAGGTAAGTGGGTGAAGCTTTCCGGCTGGCGCGATGGGGCGGCGGCGCGCAAGGAAATCGAGGATGGAATCAAGGCTTACAAGCCCTGATTCTCCGGGCAGATCGCGCTGATTCACGCTGGCTGCCTTCGCAATCGGGCCGAGCTGCAACGCCCGGCTTGATTGGTGCGAGGATTTTGTTTCGCATCTGCGACCCATCGAAGGAAATGCCGCAATGAATACACTGATTTCAGAACCCGGCCCGAATTCCGGCGATTACGGCACCGATAATGAGCGGCAAGTGCTCACCGTCGTTTACATCCTGCACGCGGTTGCGCTGGTGAATGGCATCACCGCGATCATCGCCGTCATCATCAGCCACCTGCGCGTCAACGAAACGCAGAGCGCGTTCATTCGCAGTCATCATCGCTGGCTGATCCGCAGTTTCTGGTGGGCCTTGTTGTGGAGCGTGATTTGCGGCGCGCTGGTGTGGGCCGGCATCGGCATACTCGGGCTGGCGATTCTCGGCATCTGGTGGATTTACCGCATCGTGCGCGGCTTGATGGCGTACTCGCGCCGCGAATCGATGCCGGCCTGATGCGCAAGATTTTTAACAACTGATGCTCGCCGCAGGACTCAAGATTCTGGTCATCGGTAGCGGTGGCCGCGAACACGCGCTGGCGTGGAAGCTGGCGGCCTCGGCGCGCGTTAGCGAAGTGGTCGTCGCGCCGGGCAACGCGGGCACTGCGCGCGAAGGCAAATGCCGCAATATCGACATCGCGGTTGAAAATGTCCCCGCGCTGCTCGCATTCGCGCAAGCCGAAAAAATCGACTTCACCGTAGTCGGCCCGGAAGCCGCACTCGCTGCCGGCGTAGTCGATGCTTTTCGCGGTACAGGCTTGCGTATCTTCGGGCCGACCCAAGCCGCAGCGCAGCTGGAATCGAGCAAGGCGTTCGCCAAGGATTTTCTGGCCCGGCACAAGATTCCGACCGCGCAGTACCGCGTCTTCACTGAAATCGAGGCCGCGCTTGCGGACATCGAACGCCGCAGCGCGCCGATCGTCATCAAGGCGGATGGTCTCGCCGCCGGCAAGGGCGTGGTCGTCGCAAGCACGCTCGAAGAAGCGCAAGGCGCGGTGCGCGACATGCTGGTCGGCAACAGTTTCGGCAGCGCCGGCGCGCGCGTGGTGATCGAGGATTTTCTTGAGGGCGAGGAAGCCAGCTACATCGTGGTCGTCAGCGGCGTGAACTATGTGTCGCTGGCCACCGCGCAGGATCACAAGCGCATTTTCGACGGCGACTGCGGCCCCAACACCGGCGGCATGGGCGCGTATTCGCCGGCGCCGGTGGTGACGCCGGAAGTCGATGCGCGCGTACGCCGTGAAGTGATCGAGCCCACGCTCAAGGGCATGGCCGACGAAGGCCGGCCGTTCACCGGTTTTTTATATGCCGGCCTGATGATCGGCGGCGACGGCGCGCCGCGCGTGATCGAATTCAACGCGCGGCTCGGCGATCCGGAAACGCAGCCGATCCTGATGCGGCTCGATTCCGAGCTGCTGGAACTGCTCGAAGCGGCGGTCGATGGCGATCCGAAAATGGCAGATTTCCGCTGGAAAAACGAAGCCGCGCTCGGCGTGGTGCTAGCGGCCGAAGGCTATCCAGGCGAAGTGCGGAAAGGCGATGTGATTGCAGGTCTGGATGCCGATTTCGGCGCCAATGCCAAGGTGTTTCACGCCGGCACCAGCTTGCGCGGCGACGATGTGGTGACCAGCGGCGGCCGCGTGCTGTGCGTCTGCGGGCTCGGCGCGAATACGCGCGAAGCGCAGGCCTGCGCCTACGCCGCAGTGGATAAATTGCGCTGGCCCGGATTACAGTTCCGCACGGACATCGGTTATCGCGCAGTCGCGCGTGAGGATCAGCAGAGATGAATATCACCAAGCTGTTCGCTGCAATGCCGCTGGCTGTCCTGTGCTGCGCGCCGCTTGCGGCATTCGCGGCAGAGCCGCCGCCGCGCACCAACTACGGCCATCAGGAGCATGTGCGGGTGGTCGAAGCCACACCGATCGAAGTCATCACCATTCTCGATCCGAGTATTCCCTATTCAGTGTTGAACGCAATCGGCATCAAGTATTTTCAGCGCGATTCGGCGATGTGGGCGCGCTTCACGATCGATAATGGCAGCGTCGTGCCGGGTACGCGAATTACGCTGGAGCGGCCGGTGATTGTCGACAACAAAGTCGCGCAGCAGGACGGCAGCGTGGGCCATCAGCCGCGTGTGACGATCGAACTCTGCCTCGGCGTGCAGGATTTCAAGACCGATGTTCGCCTGGTCGAACGCAATGGCTACACGCCGCCGCTGATCCTCGGCAAAGCAGCACTCGAAAACCTCGGCACTGTCGATGCGCAGCGGCAATTCACGCAGGAGCCGCGTTGCGTGCCGCCGCAATCGCAAACGGAAGCCGTGCCGAAAGCGCCGTAAGCAAGCGCCGTCGCGGAAATTGTTAAAGGCGGTATGCGGCGCGCACCAGTCGCGCAAGCAATTTTTCGCGCAGATTTTTCGCTCGATCCAACTGCATGTGTGCGAGCGCCCCTTGAGCCTGTTCAGCGGATGCCGGGCTTGCGAATGCGCGTAATAAAAGCAGCTTTCCAGCTATCGTCTGCGATGCAGTTTTGAGCTTGCCGAGACGTTCGGCCAAGGCCAATTCATCGGCATTGAGATCGGACCCGAAAGGCAGTTTCGGCAAGGTACCGGAAGCCTGATGCGGCCTCAGCGCTTGCAGGATTTTTTGCGGCAGGTTGTCGCGGTGCTGCGCCGGAATCTCGTAAGTCGGCGGCAGCTTGCCGGCTTGCTTCGCGGCCGCCAATAACGATGCCTGGCAGCGGCTATCAGCAATCGCCAGCATCGCCTCGCAGCATTCACGATCGGTTTTGCCGCGCAGATCGGCGACGCCGTATTCGGTGACGAACAGATCGCGCTCGTGCCGCGCGATGGTCGCGTGCGGGAATTCCCAGACGATGTTCGACTCAAGCTTTTTGCCCGCGCCGCGCGTCGCGCGGAACGCCAGAACCGAGCGGCCTTCCGGCAGCTGGTGCGCCATCGCCACAAAATCGTGCTGGCCGCCGACGCCGGAAACGATCTGCCCTTCGGCCAGCTGATCCGAAATCGCCGCGCCGAGCAGCGTGGCCTTCATGCAGATGTTGATGAAGCGCGCGTGGCGCCGTTGCAGGCGTTCGAGTTCGTAGTGCGTATAGATGCGATTGACCTCGGCGACGCTGGTCATGTCGATCAACGCACGCTGTTCTTCCGCCAGCGCCTGCAAGCGTTGGTAGAAATCGCCCGGCCCGATGAAGAACGCGCCATGCACCGCGGTGCCGCCGGGTTCATCCGCATGCGCGACACCATCGACGCGCCGTTGCGTCTCGATATCCTCATACACGCGGCGCCGCACGATGCCGTCCTCGAACAGGCTGAACAGCGGATTCGACAACAGCTCGCTGGCGACATACAGACCGATCTCAAAACGCTCGCGGCCACCGATGCTGTCGCTATGCGCGCCGACACCGAGCACGCTCAGCATCTGCCGATAAGTACCGTTGTCGCGCTCGCGCAGCCGCAAGGAATGGCACACCGCATCGCCGAGCGCGCCGATGCCCACTTGCAGCGTGCCACCATCGCGCACCAGCGCGCTCGCGTGCAGGCCGATCGCCCAATCCGCGGCGGCGACCGGATTGTGCGGCACCGCGAATGGCCGATGATCGAGCGCTAAGTTATCGACGATGACGTGGAATTTATCCGCGCCGATTTCGGCGTGATTACCCATCCACGGCAGGCCGCGGTTGATCTGCGCCACCGCGAGCCAGGGATAGTCGAGCTTCTGCATCATCGGTTCGAGTTGCAGCGTCACGTCCGGATTGCACGACAGGCTCAGGCGCTGCGTGCCGTTGTCCTCGCGCGCCGCAACCGATTGCAGCAGCAGATTCACGCCGCGCGAAAGCATGTCGCGCGCGACATGCGTGTAGTTGCTGCTGATGTAATTCTGCTGCGCGGTGGCGTTGTCGAGAATCGCGCCGGACCGCACGTAGAACTCGATCACGCGAATGTTCTCCGGCACTTTCTGCGCTTCGACGTCATCCAGATATTCGAGCCGCGGATAGTCCGGCCAGACGCGCGCGCGGATCGGCGCGAGCACCCGTTCTTCGAGTTCCGATTTCCCTATCGGCGGATTCAGCGAGAGCGCGGTGATGATGTCGAGCGTGATGCTGCGATCCGCTTTCGCGCGGCGATAGAGCGCATTCAGCAAAGCGTTCGGCTTGCCGATGCCGAGCGGCGTGCCGAGCACGATGCGCTTGCCGAGGCGTTCGAGAATGGCATCGACGCAGACTTCGCAGTCGGAGAATTTTTCAGTCACACGCGTCATTCCTGGGGGCGTATTGAGTATAGCGGCGGCGCACCGGATTAAAGACCAACGCTCGGCCGCAAGGCTCCGCAAACTGCCGTTCGTCGTTTTTTTAGGGAAATCCTGCGGCGAAATGTGACCTAGGTCACATTTCGGGCTATCTACAGCGGTTCGACTCTGCTCTGCTTGAGCCATGAGCTGCAGCAAAAAGCTCCTTACCAATCTCAGGGTCGGCAGAAACGATGAATAAGTCAGGGGTACGCCGAGGTTTGATGGTTCTGGTTGTGGCCTGCATCGCCGGCTGGGCAGCGCGGCATGCTTATCATTCCGCCCACTCTACCGAGACCACCGACGACGCTTTTCTGCGCGGCAATATCGCGGCGATTTCGGCCAAGGTCGGCGGCGAGATCATTGCGATCCATGTGCCGGACAACGCCAGCGTCAAGCGCGGCGATCTGCTGCTTGAACTCGATCCGCGCGATTACAGTGAGCGCGCCGCCAGCGCCAATGCCGCAATGACGCAGGCCGAGGCCGCGCTCGAAGTGAACGCGCATGCGCTTGCACTCGGCCAGGGCGATCGCCAGCAGCTGGTGAGCGAGCGCAAGGGTTTGCAGGGCAAGTTGAACGCCGCCATTGCGATGGCGCATCTGGCGCAGAGCGAGCTGGATGCCACGCGGGTTTATGCGCCGGCCGCCGGCAAGATCGGCAGCCGTGCGGTGGCGGTGGGCGAACGTGTTTCGGCCGGCCGGCGCTTGATGTCGATCGTGCCGGCGGACAATCTCTGGGTCGAAGCGAATTTCAAGGAAACGCAGCTGCACGAAGTCGCCGCCGGGCAGCCGGTGAAAATTCGCCTCGATGCAATCCCCGGCGAAGTATTCAGCGGCCATGTGGAAAGTCTGGCGCCGGCTTCCGGTTCAGAATTTGCGCTGCTGCCGCCGGAAAACGCGAGCGGCAATTTCACCCGCATCGTGCAGCGCGTCGGTGTGCGCATGGCGCTCGATTCCGCCGGTAATTTGCCGGCATTGCTGCGGCCGGGTTTGTCGGCGCGCGTGAGCATCGACACCTCACCCAATGCCGCGCTCAAAACCGCCAGCGCCGATCCGCAAATGAACACGCAAGTGGCGACGCCATGAGCGCTCGCGCCGAGGATCTGGGATTTGACGCGCCGATCGCCGTAGCACCCGCTATCGCGCGCCTGAACACGAAACAGCGCGCCTGGATCGCGTTCGGCGCCATGCTGCTCGGCAATTTCATGGCGATTCTCGACGTGCAGATCGTGGCGTCGTCGGTGAACGAAATCCGTGCCGGACTCTCCGCCAGCGCCGATGAAATCAGCTGGGTGCAAACCGCGTACCTGATCGCCGAAGTGATCGCCATTCCGCTGTCGGGATTTTTGTCGCGCAGCTTGTCGACACGAATCTATTTCGGCGGCTCCGCATTCGGTTTCACCTGCGCCAGCCTGGCCTGCGCGCTGTCGTGGAATCTGCCGTCGCTGATTGTGTTTCGGGTGGTGCAGGGCTTCTTCGCCGGCGGCCTGATCCCGACCACGATGAGCGCATTGTTCCTGATGTTCCCGCAGCAACAGCGCACGCTGCCTTATGTGCTGTGCGGCATGGTGTCGCTGCTCGCGCCCTCGATCGGCGCGGCCACCGGCGGCACTATCACCCATGTGCTGACCTGGCCCTGGCTGTTCCTCATCAACCTCGTGCCGGGTTTGATCGTCACCGCATTGGCACTGCGCTTCATCGATATCGATCGCCCGCAAACCGCACTGCTGCGCCGCACCGACTTCGCCGGCCTCGCCGGCCTCGCCGCGTTCCTCGGCAGCCTGCAATACCTGCTCGAAGAAGGCCCGCGCAACGCCTGGTTCGAGGATCGAACGATCGGATTTTTTGCTCTCATGTCGATCGCCGGCGCGGCGATTTTCGGCTGGCGCGTGCGCGCCGCAGCGGAACCGATCGTCGATCTGCGCGCGCTGCGCAACGCCAACTTTCGCGTCGGCTGCTGCGCCTCGTTCGTGGTCGGCGTCATGCTTTACGGCATCGTTTATCTGATCCCGACTTTTCTCGGGTTAGTACGCGGCTACGACAGCCTGCAAGTCGGCCAGGTGACGATGCTATCCGGCATCACCATGTTCCTCAGCGCGCCGCTGGCCGGCCGGTTGCAGGAAAAAATCGACCCGCGTTATCTGCTCGCGTACGGCCTCGGCATGATCGCGTTCGGTGACTGGCTCGACGCCGCACTGACCTCGCAATCCGGCCTGCAAAGCTTCCTCGTTCCGCAGCTGATCCGCGGCCACGGCTTCACCTTCTGCCTGGTGCCGATGACCGTACTGACGCTCGGCACCCTGCCCGAAGCGCTGGTGAAAAGCGGCAGCGGGCTGTTCAACCTGATGCGCAATCTCGGCGGCGCCTTCGGCATTGCCGGCATTCAGACCTTGCTGCGTGATGCCAACGCCGATCAGCTGCAAAAGCTGGCCTCGAACCTGACGCTCGCGCGGCTGCCGGTGCGCGATGCCTATCTGCAGGCGCAGCAGCTGGCGGGCGCATTCGGCGACGAAGCCGCTGCGATCAGCGCGCGCGTACTCGAAGGCATCGTCCGCCGCGAAGCGCTGGTACTGGCCTACAACCAGACCTTCATCACGCTGGCCTGGTTGATGCTGATTCCGCTGCTGGCGCTGCCGCTGGCCAGCAAACCCACGCAGAACCTGCTTGCACAGGGAGACTGACATGAGCCTGATCCTGCGCCTCGTCTGGCTGTTCCTCACACAGATTCGCAGCCGCCGCACCGATGATCTTTTCGGCGTGAGCCGTATCCATTGCATCGCGCTGCCGAACGATCTCGACCTGAATTTTCACGTCAACAACGGCCGCTTGATGACCTTCATCGACTTCGGCCGTTTGGCTTGGCTCCACCGCACCGGCGCGCTGCAATTCGCTATGCGACGCAAGCATATTCCGATCGTCGGCGACGTCTCCGCGCGCTTTCTCAAACCTTTGAAAGCCTTCGAGCGATTCACCATCGAAACCCGCCTGCTGCGCTGGAATGCGAAGTGGGGTTACTTTGAACATCGCATCCTCAAACGCAACGGCCAGGTGGTGCTGGTGATGGCCGACCGCGGCATGTTCTGGCGCCGCAGCAGCGGTGCCATGCCGATGGCCGAAGTCGTCGCCGGCTTGACCTACGGCAATCCGCAACCGCCGCCGCTACCCGAGTGGGTGCAGATCTGGTCGCAGAGTCTGGATATGGCGAAGCATGGATTTGTGGCGGAACCGACCAATGTACCGACGACTCCGCATGCAAGCGATGAGCGCCTCACGCTGGAAGACAATCAGGAAGCCTCGCTAACACCTTGCGTACTTTGAAGTTGCGTTAACAGCACGCCGCCGATGCAAAGATGCCTTGCTCTTCTGTATTGATTCGCTGCTGCGGCAACCGAGCTGCAACAGCGAGGAGCATAACCATCATTTTGTTTCAAGCTCCAGGGAACCCCGAAGGTTTCCCTGGAGCAATCCGAAAAATAACTTGACCACTTACATCGAGTAATACATATCGAACTCGATCGGATGTGTGGTCATGCGGAAGCGCGTGACTTCCTGCATTTTCAGCTCGATATAGGCATCGATCAGTTCGTCGGTGAAGACGCCGCCCTTGGTCAGGAACGCACGATCCTTGTCGAGATGCTCCAGCGCCATGTCGAGGCTGTGGCAGACGCGCGGAATCTTCGCGTCTTCCTCGGGCGGCAGATGGTAGAGATCCTTGTCGCTCGGATCACCGGGGTGGATCTTGTTCTGGATGCCGTCGAGTCCGGCCATCAGCATGGCGGCGAAAGCCAGATACGGATTCGAGGTCGAATCCGGGAAGCGCACTTCGATACGGCGAGCCTTCGGGCTGGAAACCCAGGGAATGCGGATCGAGGCCGAGCGGTTACGGGCGGAGTACGCCAGCATCACCGGCGCTTCAAAGCCCGGCACCAGACGCTTGTAGCTGTTGGTGCCCGGATTGGTGAAGGCGTTGATCGCCTTGGCGTGCTTGAGGATGCCGCCGATGTAGAACAGGCAGGTTTCGGAAAGACCGCCGTAGCCGTCGCCCGAGAAGAGGTTCTTGCCGCCGAGGCTCAAGCTCTGGTGGACATGCATGCCCGAGCCGTTGTCGCCGACGATCGGCTTCGGCATGAAGGTGGCCGTTTTGCCGAACTGGTGGGCGACGTTCTGCACGATGTACTTCAGGCGCAGCACTTCGTCGGCCTTCTTGGTCAGCGTATTGAATTTCACACCGATTTCGCACTGGCCCGCGGTGGCGACTTCATGATGATGCACTTCGGTGACGATGCCGATGCCTTCGAGCGCTTCGCACATGGCCGAACGGATGTCCTGCAGCGAATCGACCGGCGGCACCGGGAAATAACCGCCCTTGACGCCCGGACGATGGCCGATGTTGCCGTCGGCGTATTCCTTGCCCGAATTCCATGCGGCGTTTTCGGCGTCGATTTCGACGAAGCAGCCCTTCATGCCGGCGTCCCAGCGCACGGAATCGAACACGAAGAATTCATTTTCCGGACCGAAGAAGGCGGTGTCGGCGATGCCGGTGCTCTTCAGGTAGGCCTCGGCGCGATGACCGAGCGAGCGCGGATCGCGGGTGTAGCCCTGCATCGTCGCCGGTTCGATGACGTCGCAGGTGAGCACCAGCGTCGGTTCTTCAAAGAACGGATCGAGGAACGCGGTGCTGGCGTCCGGCAGCAGGATCATGTCGGATTCGTTGATGCCCTTCCAGCCGGCGATCGAGGAACCGTCGAACATCTTGCCTTCGGTGAACAGGGATTCTTCCACCGTGTGCGCCGGCACGCTGACGTGCTGTTCTTTGCCGCGGGTGTCGCAGAAACGGAAATCAACGAATTTTACGTTCTTTTCCTGAATGGTTTTGAGTACGTCTTTACCCGACATGGGGGTCTCCTAAGCGTTGAGTATCGAATTGGCCGTGGGTCGGCGCGGTGGGGATTGAAGCAGCAAGCGTGCCACGCGAAAGCGCGGAAAAGCCGGACATGGCTTTAACCAGCCCGGCGGCGGCAAGACGTGAGCGAATTTTAACGCGAGATTGTCGGATCAGCCCTTCAGGCAAGTGCTCATGTAAGTCTTGCGATCGGCGCCTTTCAGGCTTTTGCTGGTGGCGTCGGCGTTGCAGCTTTTCATTTTGTCGCGCTGCGCCTGTTGTTTGGCGCTGACCGTTTTCGCGGGCGCCGCAGGTGTTGCGGGTGCGGCAACGGTGGTTGAAGCGCCAGCCGCAACGGTGTCGGCAATCGCCGCTGAAACCGGTGCAAGCGAAACCGCAGCCAAGAGCGTGCTGATGGCAAGTTTACGAATCATGACGATGACTCCCTGTAGTTGGTTTTCGGCCCGGTCGACGGCAGATCGTTCGCCGATCCGGGCACTCGATAGACAGCATACGAGCCTAGCATGCATTACCAGTTCAGTGCATGAGCTTATGCCGTATCGCCTGTGGCCGCAGCCGTTGCTGGGGCTCAGCACCGCGAGGCAGCCTAAAAAATCAGTCCGCCAATCAGCCGCTGAACGGCTCGTTCGTTGGCGTCGGCGAGGCGCGGGTAGGCTCCGGGAGGCGCGATCAAATGTCGCCGCTCGTTATACTTGCGCGCCAGAATTTCAGCCACACCCCAGCCAGCGATGCGCTCGTGACTTTTCAGGATCTCATTCTCAAGCTGCAAGCCTACTGGGCGAGCCAAGGCTGCGTGCTGGTTCAGCCGATGGATATGGAAATGGGCGCCGGCACCTTCCACTGGGCGACGTTCCTGCGCGCCATCGGCCCGGAGCCGTGGAACACCGCTTATGTGCAGCCGAGCCGCCGCCCGACCGATGGCCGCTATGGCGAAAATCCCAATCGACTACAGCATTACTACCAGTTTCAGGTGCTGATGAAACCAAGCCCGCCGAATTTGCAGGCGCTGTATCTCGGCTCGCTGAAAATGCTCGGCTTCGATCCGCTGGTACACGACATCCGCTTCGTCGAGGACAACTGGGAGTCGCCCACACTTGGCGCCTGGGGTCTCGGCTGGGAAGTCTGGCTGAATGGCATGGAAGTCACGCAGTTCACCTATTTCCAGCAGGTCGGCGGACTCGAATGCCGGCCGGTCGCGGGCGAGATCACTTATGGCCTCGAACGCTTGGCGATGTACATTCAGAAAAAGGAGTCGATTTACGATCTGGTGTGGAGCGATGTCGGCGGCCGCGTGGTGACTTATGGCGATGTTTATCACCAGAACGAAGTCGAACAGAGCGCCTACAACTTCGAGCATGCCGATACTGCCGCCTTGTTCGAGCGCTTCAATATCGCCGAGCGCGAATCGAACCGGCTGATCGAACTCGGCCTGCCATTGCCGGCCTACGAGCGCGTGCTGCAAGCCAGCCACAGCTTCAACCTGCTCGACGCTCGCTCCGCCATCAGCGTTACCGAGCGGCAGGCGTACATCCTGCGCGTGCGCACGCTGGCGAAAGCGGTCGCCGAGGCTTACTACTCGGCACGCCGGAAACTCGGCTTCCCGATGGGCGACGCATCCGGCCAGAAAAAGGCTGCGGCATGAGCAAGGTGTATCGAGGCGGCTGCCTGTGCGGCGGCGTGCGTTACGAGTACACCGGCGAGTTTTCGCAGTTTCTTTATTGTCACTGCCAGGATTGCCGCAAAGCCAGCGGCAGCGCGTTCAACGCCAATGCCACCATCGACCTCAGCGGCTTTCGCCTGCTGCAAGGCGCCGATCTGCTGAAAACTTACGAAGCTTCGCCGGGCAAACAACGTGTGTTCTGCGCTGTCTGCGGCAGCCCGCTTTACAGCCGCAAAGCCTGGGAACCCGCAACGCTGGGCCTGCGCATGGGCACGCTCGAAACGCCGGTCGATGTGCGACCGCAAGCGCATCAGTTCGTCGCCTCGAAAACGGCGTGGGATTCGATTCACGATGCGCTGCCGCAATATCCTGCGCGCTTTTCTGGTGGCATGGATGCTGCCGATCGCAAGGTAGAAATCGCATGCTCCTGATCGGCATGTTCGACTCGCCCTTCGTGCGCCGCGTCGCGGTTTCGATGCGGCTGCTCGGCCTTGAGTTCGAACATCGCAACTGGTCGGTCGGCCGGGATTTTGAGCGCATCCGCGAATACAACCCGCTCGGCCGCGTGCCGACGCTGGTGCTGGACGATGGCGAAGCGCTATTCGAATCTTCCGCAATTCTCGACTGGCTCGACGAACGGGCCGGCGCCGAAAAATCGCTGCTGCCGGCGCGCGGAGCCGAGCGCCGTAAAGCGCTCAAACTGATTGCCACCGCCGCGGGCGCCGCCGACAAAGGCGTGCTGCAAATTTATGAGAATGTGTTTCGTCCGGCCGAGCGGCGGCATCCGCCTTGGGTCGAACGCTGCCGCACGCAGACTCTCGCCGCGCTCGCGCAACTCGACGCCGCATGCGCCGCCACGCACGGCAGTTTTCTGGTCGACGATCGTCTGACGCAAGCCGACATCACCGCCGCGTGCGTTTTCACGTTCATCGACGACACGCTGTCGCTGGCGCCGAAAAATTTCCCCGCTTTGCGCGCGCACGCTGCGCATTTTGAGGCGCAGCCCGCGTTCGCCGAATTCCGCGTCGCGTTCCACCAGCCCGCACCATGAAAGACCTGTTGATCGAAATCGGCTGCGAGGATTTGCCGGCGCGATTTGTAAAACCGCTGGCGGAGGCGCTCGCAAATGCCTTCTACAACGGTCTCAAAGATCGCGGTTTGTATCCGCAACAAATTCCCGAATCGGCATTGAGGAAGTGGGATCAACTCGAAAATCCTGCGCTGGCTTTCGCCACTCCGCGTCGTATCGCCGTTTTGCTTTCGTCGATCCCGGATCGCCAGCCTAATCAGATCGTCGAGCGAAAAGGCCCAAAGGCTGCCGCGGCGATCAAGGACGGCCAGCCGACGCCAGCCGGTCTCGGCTTCGCCAAATCCTGCGGTGTCGAGTTCTCGCAGTTGCAGCAGGAAGGCGATCAACTGGTATTCCGCCAGAAACAGAAAGGCCGCAAGACCGTTGAGCTGATTCCGCAGATTTTCGAAGAGGCTCTCAAGGCGATGGATGCGCTGGTACCGAAGCGCATGCGTTGGGGCAGCGGCGAAGAAACTTTCGTGCGGCCAGTGGAATGGCTGCTCGCGCTGTTCGGCAACCAGGTGATTCCGCTGCAACGCTTCGGCCTGACGGCGGGCCGGCTCACGTATGGCCATCGTTTCCATGCGCCCAAAGCGATCAAGCTGAAATCGCCCGCGGACTACGAAGCCGTGCTGAAAGATGCCAAAGTCTGGGCCGACTTCGCCAGCCGCCGCGACGAGATCGCGCGGCAGATCAAAGCCGAAGCAGTGAAGCTCGGCGGCGCGCCGAAAATCGACGCGGGCTTGCTCGATGAAGTGACCGCGCTGGTCGAATGGCCCGTGGTGATTTCCGGCCGCATCGAAGAACGCTTTCTGGAGCTGCCGCCGGAAGTGATCGTCGCCACGGTGGAAACGAATCAGCGTTATTTCACGGTGTTCGATGCGGTAGGAAAACTGCTGCCGTCGTTCATTACGATTGCGAATATCGAGTCGAAAGATGTAGCGCAAGTCATCAGTGGCAACGAGCGCGTGGTGCGGCCACGGTTGAGTGATGCGCTGTTTTTCTGGCACCAGGATTTGAAGCCGGACTTGGAGTCATACAGCCAGAAGCTGGATTCGGTCAGTTATCAGAAAGAATTGGGATCGATAGCCGACAAGGTAAAA
>CAJCJH010000057.1 GCA_903970615.1 Rhodospirillales bacterium | reverse complement strand
GCCTGCTGTCTGGAGTGATCGGCAAACGGCTTACCTATGAAACGACTCGTCACTGAGGAGCGGCAGCGCAAGCCACCGCATAGACGCCATGACCGAAAAGAAGAAACCTGAACCGGACGATGCGGAACAGTCCGCGCGTTTCGTGGAGACCGCGAAAAAGCTTGAAGTGGACGAGGGCGGGACGGCATTTGAAAAAGCATTAAATAATCTAAAAAACAAAAAAGATTCCGATCTTAATTAATAAGTCGTTGAACGTCGGAAAGAAAAGCTTTTGTGTCAAGAAAGTAGTTCGGATAAACGCGCTTCAAAGCCGCAATTGAAGATACGGAAACGAGCACTACTTGTGTCGGAGAGTCTGAACCAAGAGCTTTCTCAGCAGCGGTATACTCAGCGTTGGCTAATTGTGACTCACCACGCTTGAATCCACGGATTTTCACATTTCTAACAATAGGATCAAGCGTAACCAAAAAATATGTCGCGTCTTTTCTATTTTCGACGCGCGGGAGAACTGTCGCGTAAGCCGAAAACATCGTAGCAATGTGATTAGACCTGTCGATGTTCTTTATTTCTTCAACGATCTCGTCTAAAGATTGCGGCGTTCCAGGGACCAACGGAGATTTTTCCTGGATTGCAAAAACAGAACCCATTAGGGCAAAGAATCTTTGCCATTCAGGATTTCCACGATTTGACTTCAAAGCTTGCCTAGTAAAAGTATCAGCAGCTTCGACGGCAGTCGCCCATTTATGTTGAAGGTCAGTTCTAAGTTGAAGCTCGATTTTCAATCCGTTGTAAGCCGCCTTAATTCCTCCGCCTTGATATTTATATTTTAAGTGGACCCCCCGGTATCCGCTCGGTTTGGGGAATGCGATGTAATCTTTCGGGGGAATTCTTTTGTGTTTCCATCGGAATTTCTCAATTTCTGATTCAAGTGCTCTAACTTGAGAGACATTTTTTAATACTGCTCGGCACCCTCCGATATCCTGCATTTGCGACAGCTTCATTTCTTTTTCACGCTGCAGCTTAAAAAGAATAGAAGGCAAACGCTTAATCCTTTGCGCGCATTGTGCATCGCTATAGATTTTGCAAGCACGCCGTTTCAATGTGACGTAGAAAGATTGAGCGGGGTAAGCGTGAGAAGCTCGCCAGTTATCAATAATGGTAAGGTTTTCATCCAAATTCGATATTTCAATATTGGCCAAAGCTTTTGCTGCCCGGTTAACGGCTTCAACCGGGTACTCGGGTTTCGCGTATTGCATGAGGTAAAAATTCGGAATCCATACTTTTTCGGGAGCATTCATGCTACGCCTTTGGGTACGGGAAGTACAATATCGCCTTTTTTATGCGCGATTACGTGAAAGCGATTAGCTGTCGCTAGGCTTATCGCGCGCAAAACCCAGCGCAAATTGCGGATCGAACGACACTAGCTTGGCCTGCGTTCCCGGCGGATGCCGATACCAGCCGGGATCACGCGTATCGTCTGCTGCGAGATCGTCGCGCACTTTCAGCACGGTGAACATGCCGCCCATTTCGATGCTGCCGAAAGAGCCGTTGCCGCTCATCATCGGCACGGTGTTCGGCGGGCCTTGCATCATGCCGGCCATGTCTGCCATCTCGCTCATGCCGTCGCTGCCCATGCTCATGTTACCGGGCAGCACGCTCCGGATTTTGGCATCCGCCTCTGCGAGCTTCGCACCCACCGGATTTGGCACGCTGTGGCCCATCGCATTCATCGTGTGATGCACCATGTGGCAATGCAAGGCCCAGTCGCCGGGGTTATCCGCGATGAACTCGAAATCGCGCGTCTGGCCCACGCCGATGATGTGCGTGACTTCCGGAATCCATGCCGAACGCGGCCAGCGATCGCCATCCGAGCCGGTTACCCAGAAGCGATGGCCGTGCAGATGGATCGGGTGATTCCACATCGAAAGATTGCCGATCCGCAGGCGCACGCGCTCGCCGGTTCGCGCCAATAGCGGCGCTGTCGCCGGATAAATTTTGCTGTTGAAGGTCCACAGATCGAAGTCCAGCATCACCGCAGGATCGGGCCGGTAAGTGCCGGGATGCAATGCCCAGTTATGAAGCAGCATGGCGTAGTCACGATCGATCGCCGGCTCGTCTGCACTGGCCTTCGGATGAATGATGAACAGACCCATCATGCCGAACGCCATCTGCACCAGTTCATCCGCATGCGGGTGATACATATGCGTGCCGGCCTGCCGCAACGTGAACTCGTAGGCCCAGGTTTCGCCCGGTTTTATCGGTGCCTGATTGAGCCCGCTGACACCGTCCATGCCGTTCGGCAGCAACAGGCCATGCCAGTGAATCGTGGTCGGTTCGCGCAGATGATTGCTTACCAGAATGCGCACGCGATCGCCTTCCACCGCTTCGATCGTCGGCCCCGGTGTCGAACCATTGTAGCCCCAGCATTTGGCCGTGCAGCCGGGCGCGAATTCGTGATCGATTTCTTCGGCTGTCAAGTGGAATTCCTTGACACCGTTGACCAGACGATACGGCAGGCTGCGGCCGTTCGGAGTTTGCACCGGCGCGCGGTTGCCGGCAGGTTTTGGCGCCGCCGGATTCGGAACGAGGTTCTCCATATTTGCATCCGAGGAGGGTTGCGCTGGGGTGACGCGCGCGGCTGCCAACGCCGGTAGCGCGGATAAAAAACTGGCCCCGCGCAGCAGCGAGCGACGCGAAATCACGCGGCACCGCCACAGCGCAATGCATGCCGTTTGGAATCGCAAGCGATTTTCAATCTGGTCATGGCGAAACTCCTGAATGGCTTGAATGCGCGTGTTGCGAATTCGCGGCAGGCTGTCGTGAAGGTGCTGGCTGTGCCGTATTTTCGCCGCTGGATTGCGAGGACGGACCGGCTGCCGACGCTATCGAGCGCGGCTGATCCATGAGTGGCTTGAACGACTCAATGCCGGTCTGTGCCGCGCCAATCTGCGCATCACTTGGCAAGCGTCCGCCGACCGCGCGCGCCAGCGCCACCCGCGCCAGCCAGTAGTCACCGATCGCGTTGAGATAGCCTTGCTCGGCCGCATATTTCTGCTGCTTCGCCTGCAAGGGTTCAAACACGCCGAGCAGCCCGTAGTTCGCGCGCGTCTGCGTCTGTTCAACTATCGACTGCCGCAAAGGTAGCAATCGCGTGCCAAGCAGATCGACGCGATGGCGCGCGTGCTTGAGCTGTTCGATTGCGCTCTGCACCTCGTTGGAAATATCGATGCGCAATTCATCCACCTGCGCCTGCGCCAATTCCACTTCTGCCTGCGCGCGCAGCAGGCGGCTCTGGCCTTGCTCGAACACCGGCAGTGCCAGACTGATCGATGGTCCTGCCGAACGATCCCGATCCGTATCGCGCGCATAGTCGCTGCCGAGCTCTGCGTTGAACAGCCAGCGCGTGCTACGCGCGAATGCCAGCGCAGCCTGACGCACCGCAAGCTCTGCTTGCGCGGCTTGCAGGTCGAGCCGCTGAGCGGCGGCAAGCGTCTGCAATTGCTGGGCGTCGTCTTCCTGCGCGATTGGCAAACTCAGGCCGCCGGCCAATTGCCACTCAGTCTGCGTTGCGGATAAACCCATCTCGCGGTTCAGTTGCAGCCGCGCCATATCGCGTTCGGCAGCGGCATCTTCCGCATCGAGTTCGGCTTGTGCGCTGGCCACTTTTTGCACATCGAGCTGAAGCTCGCTCAGATTGCCGGCGTCGAACAATGCCTGCGCGTAAGTGGACGCTGCGTCTGCCGCTTGTTCGATCAAGGCCAGCAGTTCGGCGTTCTGCCGCGCTTCAATGGCCAGGTAATAGCTGTGTCCGATGCCGGCGGCCAATTGCATTACCGCCGCACCGGCAGTGGCCTTTGCGCGCCCGAAATCGGCGCGGGCCAGGCGACTGCGCGCCGGCAGAAATAGCAAGCCCAGAAAATCCTGTGTGATGCCAAAGCCGAAGCCCGCGCCGCCGCTGGTCAACGGAAAACCGAATGAGCCGGATAGCTTGGGATTTGACAATCGGCCGGCTTGCAAAACCTCGGCGCCCGCCAGACCGAGCTGCGCATAGATCGCTGCCATCTGCGGGCTGTTGAGCAATCCCAGTGTGATCGCATCTTCGAAATGCAGCGGTTGCGCCAGCAGTTTTTCCGTCGTTGCTGCGCGCGCAGTGTCGGTTACATCGTTGCTCGACGGTGAAATTTCTTGGCCGTGCGCGGCCACCGAATTGCGCACATCAACCCAGCCGCGATCGGCCGGAATATTCGCGCAGGCATTCAGCAACAGCGCCGGTAACACCAATGGCGCGAAGCCGGAATAGTTGGCTCGGGACATGATCCCTCCTCAGATGAATCGAACCTTGAAACCACGCGAAACTCGCGCGGAATGGAACAATCTCAGCTGAGGAAAATGATCGGTGGACGCAGACGGTTCATCTGCGCGCGCACGGTTTTGCCATCGGAACCGGCACGATTGACGCTATGCGTTGCGACGGTATTGATCGTCATGAAACAGCAAGCCGGCAAGGCTGCTGAGGCGCCGCCCGCGCAATCGCAGTGATCAGCGCTGTCGCAGCAATTGGAATGGCGCTGCCGAGCTTGCGCTGCGGCGCTGGTTTTTTTTGCCTGCATCTCGTGGCATTTACCAACGTCTTCCCTGGCAGCTTGAGTGACGGCCGCGCGAACATGCATCGGCGTGCTCAAGGGCACATCAGAAAACGCCGGCTGCATGAATTGCAGCAGCGTGGCACAAGCCAGCAGGATCAAGCGAAGATGACGCATGTCGACATCAAACCGCGGATCGGTCTACGAATCAAGCTGTTCAATCTGACGAAGTATCCGGGAGCGGCCAGCGGATAAAACTCGCGGTTAAAACGTCGCAGCGATAGCCTCACCTCAACCCGCGCTCAACACCCGCAAATGCTTATCCCGGCTGCGGTGAAGTCACGGCTTCAGGATTGCCGGATTTCTTCTTCGGCGGTGGTGCCGATTTGCGCTGCAGCGACATCGTCAGGCCAATGCCGGCGATCACGGCGATGAAGAACAGAATCTGCATGCCGGTCGGGCGGGCGTCGTAGCCGATCAAGGCGTGCAGGGTTTGGCCGGCCATCGAGCCGTTGGCAACCAGCGCGCTGGTATTCCACAGCTGCGAACCGAGTGCGGGAATCAGATCGGCCTGGATCAGGAAATGCGCGCCCTGCGAAGCCATGCCGGCCGCAACCAGAATCAACAGCCAGTTGGTGGCGGAAAACATTTTGCCCGGCGGAATGCGCAGCAGACCGAAATACAGCGCAGTGCCGGCCGCAATGCCGGCGATGAAGCCGAGCGCGCTGCCGGCGATCAGCGTCGTCATTGACGAACCACCGGCTGCAAGGCCGTACATGAACAGCACGATTTCGGAGCCTTCGCGCAGAATCGCAATGGCGACCACGAACAATAGCGCCGACGGTGGACGCGCGCCGGATTTAACTGCGGCGCTGACAGAGCCCAGGTCTTTCGCCATCGCCTTGCCGTGGCTGGACATCCACAGCACATGCCAGGTGATCATGCCCGCCGCGGCGAACAGCACCGAGGCGTTGAAGATTTCCTGGCCGACGCCGCTGGCGAAATTGGCGATGACATCGGCGAAGCCTGCTACCAGCATCGCGCCCAGAATACCGGCCAGAATGCCGCCGCCGATCCAGCGCAGACGGCTGCTGAGTCCGCGCGTGGCTGCGGCGACGATCGAGACGATCAGCGAAGCTTCGAAGATTTCACGAAAAACAATCAGCGCGGTGCCGAGCATTTGGGATCTCCTGCGGAATGCTGAGTGGATGCAGCCTTATTGAACGACGACGAGGCCTTGCGCGGTTTCGTGGTGATACTCGCCCATGAACGGATACTTGCCGGTTTCGAGCGGGCCGATCACCACCACACCGCTGGATTTACCGGGGATGACTTTTTCGCGGCCGAGCGAATCGCTATCGAATTCCTCGTAGGCATCGTCGCGGTTTTCGACCTTGATTTTCACTTTCTGGCCGTGCGGAATATCGATCTGGTCCGGCGTGAACTTGTGGTTTTCGAGCACCAAGGTTTGCTCGGGAATATCGCCACCAGAACAGCCGGCGAGGACCATCAACATCGGCGCGGATACCGCTAACAGGATGGATCGTTTCATTTTCGGACCTGCCAAGTGAGCGCTGCGGGAATTGGCTGCGGGAATGGAATGGCAGCCAGAATTCGCCTGAGTGCTAATGATAAAGATTCTCATTAAATATGCAAGGGAATTGATTGGGTAAATTCAAGGATGAATACGCCCGATCCCGAGTCCTGGATTCGTCCGGAAAATCTTGTGCGGCGAAGTTCCCAAACCGCCCGCATGATCGGCGGCCAATCGGCCGCGAATCAATGACCCATCGGCGTTATCGAGTCAGCGAAATCCGAGTAAGCACGCCGCACTTATCAGGCGCAAGAAGCCGCGTTCGGAGTTGCACCGCAGTCGACGGTTTCCAATTGCACGGTAGCGTGGACGATGCCGAATTGATCGTGCAGACGCCGATGCACCGCGCTCAGCACGCCATCCCGATCCGCATCGGTTTTTACCACGGCATGCAGCGTCAGCATCGGGCGCTCGTCGGTCAGCGACCAGGCATGCACATGATGAACTCCGGCGAGGCCGCTGATTTGTGCGAGCAGATCGGAAGCGACTTCGCCAGCATCGAGTCCGGCCGGTGTGCCTTCGAGCAAAATGCGCGCGGATTGCCGCGTCACCCGCCAGCCGCCGCGCAAAATCAACACCGATACCAGCATCGACAGCAGCGGATCGATCGGCATCCAGCCGCTGAGCAGGATGATGACGGCGGCAATCATCGCCGCCGCGGAGCCGAACAGATCGCTCAGTACATGCAGCACCGCGCTGCGCAGATTGATGCTGTCCTCGCCATCGCGCAGCACCAGAAATGCGCCAAGATTGGCGCCGACGCCGAGCGCGGCGATCACCAGCATGACCTTGCCGTCGACCACTTCGGGCGTAGCCAGACGCAGCAGCGATTCGATCAGAACCCACAGGCTGATCGCCAGCAGCGCCAGCCCGTTGACGAACGCGGCGAGCACTTCAAAGCGATGGCGGCCGTAGGAATAATCCTGATCGGCCGGCTGGCGGCTGGCACGCAAAGCGAGCAGCGCCAGCACCAGCGAAGCGGCATCGGTGAGCATGTGGCCGGCATCGGCCAGCAGTGCCAGCGAATGCGAGAGCAGCGCGCCGGCGACTTCGATCAGCAGAAAAATTCCGGTGATGCCCAAGGCCAGACTCAGCCGGCGTTCGTTGCTGCTGCCGTGCGAATGCCCGTGTGAATGATCGTGGCCGCGATGAATCGAGCCGTGCGCAGGTGAGTCATGCTTATGCGAGTGCTCGGCGTGGTCGCGCTGATGTAACTTCGGCTGCGGGGTCTTCGTTTCATCGTGCGCGTGATTGTGGCCGTCATCATGCGAATGTTCGTGTTGTTGCCGGCTGTGATCTTGCTGGTTCATCTGCAATTCCGGATTCAACTGCCGATGCGCACGACAGTGCGGCCTTGCGCTTTACCGGCAATCATTTCTTCGCAGACCGCAGGCACGTCTTCCAGCGAAATTTCGCGCGGCGCGATGGTTTTCAGATGGCGCGGTTTCCAGTCGCCGGCCAGCTTGTTCCAGAGATCGAGTCGCCATTCGCGCGGACATTCCACCGAGTGAATGCCGAGCAGGCTGACGCCGCGCAAAATGAATGGAATCACCGTCGTCGCCAGCGTTGGCGCCTGTGCCAAGCCGATGCTGGCGATATTGCCCCAGGGCTTCACGGTGCGCGTGAGGTACGCGAGCGTCTCGCCGCCGAGGTTGTCCACTGCACCGCCCCAGCGCGCGCCCAGTAACGGCTGGGCCATCGGCTGGCTGCCGAAATCGAGCGTCTGCCGTTCGATCACTTCATCCGCGCCGATGTCGCGCAGATAGCTTTCGGCGGAAAGTTTGCCGGTGATCGCGGCGACCTGGAAACCGGCCTGTTTGAACAGGTCGATCGCAATCGAGCCGACGCCGCCGGTGGGGCCGGTCACCGCGATCGCACCCATTTCCGGCGCCTGATGATTTTCCAGCATGCGGCGCAGCGCCATTGCTGCGGTGAAGCCGGCGGTGCCGAGCGCCATCGCTTCCGCGAGCGAAAGCCCGTGCGGTAGTGGCACCACTGCTGACACTGGCACGCGTGCGATTTCGGCAAGTCCGCCGTCGAGCGCTTCGCCGATATTGCAGCCGGTGACCAACACTTCATCGCCAGCCTTGAATTGCGCATCGCGGCTGCTTTCGACAATGCCGGATAAATCGATTCCGGCAACTTTTGGGAAGCCGCGCAGGATGCGACCCTTGCCGGTGATGGCCAGTGCATCCTTGTAATTGAGGCTGGAATACGCCACGCGGATGACGACCTCGCCAGCCGAAAGCTCGTCGATCGAGATCGAATCGAAACGGGCCTGCGTGGTTTTTTCAACCTGATGAATGCGCAGCGCTTTGAAGTGGGACATGGAGAAATTTTCTGCGAACGTGCGCCTAGTTTGTCACTTTCGCGGCGATGAAAGCGGCAGAATGTCAGCGCACTCTTTCAGGCCATGAAAATGTCGACTGTAAAACTTCAAGCGCTCAACGAAGCGGACGTTATGCCCGAGCCGATCGCGCAATTCGAGCGCTGGCTGGCCGAGGCCAAAGCCACATCGCTGGCGGAGCCGACCGCAATGGCGCTGGCGACCGTCGGCGCCAATGGCCGGCCTTCGCTGCGCATGGTTTTGTTCAAAGGGTTGCACAATGGCGGCTTCTGTTTCTATACCAACTACGGCTCGCGCAAAGGCGGCGAATTGACCGCTCATCCGTATGCCGCGCTGACTTTCTGGTGGGATATCCTCGAACGGCAAGTGCGCATCGAAGGACGCGTCGAACGCGTGCCGAAGGCGTTGTCGGATCGCTACTTCCACTCGCGGCCGCGTGGTTCGCAGATCGGCGCTTACACCTCGCGGCAGAGCGAGCCCTTGCCGGATCGTGCCGCGCTCGATCAACGCCTGGCCGAAACCGAACGCCAATTCGCCGGCGCGGAAGTGCCGTTGCCGGAATGGTGGGGCGGTTTCCGCGTGGTTCCGGAGACGATGGAATTCTGGCAGGGCCGGCCGAATCGCGTGCATGATCGATTGCTGTATCGGCAGACGGATTCGGCGTGGACGATCGAGCGACTGCAGCCGTGATTTCGCCAATGCCGGCAGCCCAAAATCCCGCCGCCGACTGGATTTCCAGGCTCGATCTTGCGCCGCATCCGGAAGGCGGCTGGTTTCGCCGCATCTACACTTCCGCGCAGGAAATAAATTTCGATGGGCGCGCACGTCCGCTCGCGACCTCGATTTATTACCTGCTGAATTCTCAGCAGCCGCGCGGATGCCTGCATCGCAACCGCAGCGATATCCTGCATTTCCTGATCGACGGCGGCCCGCTTGAATATTGCGTGTTGGATGCCGCTGGCGAGTTGCGGCGGATTCGCCTCGGCGGCGATGGCGAGCGCTTTCTGCCGGTTGCCGGCGGCTGCTGGAAAGCCTCGCAACTGATCGACGGCGCACGGCATGGCCTGATCGCTGAGGTGGTGACGCCGGGTTTCGATTTTGCCGATCACGAGTTCGCCGATGAAGCGGCGATTCAGCGCGAACATCCGCAGCAATACAACGAATTGCGCGAATTTTTTCGCAGTCGAACCAGCTAATAGTCTGTCGAATGGAGTGAGCTGAACGGGTTTGGCAGAGCTTGCTCGGCGATCAGATCAGACGGCTACAGACTCGCGCAGACTGATGACCGGCCAGCCCATTCGCTCGGCTTCGGCGCGCAGCAGCGGATCGGGATCGACCGCGCAGGGTTTTTGCGCAAAACGCAGCAGCGGCAAGTCGTTGTGCGAATCGCTGTAGCAAGTGATTTGTCGATAAGGCTGCGCCTGCATTTCGAGCCAATGCTGCAGGTTGGCGACTTTGCCGTCGCGGAAATTGGCGCGTGCGCCGATGCGGCCGGTATAGCGGCCGTTGCGCTGTTCGAGTTCGGTCGCCAGCAGATGTTCGATGCCGAGCATCTGCGCAATCGGTTCGGTGATGAAGCGATTGGTCGCCGTGGTAATCAGCAGCGTGTCGCCCTGCGCGCGGTGGCGCGCGAGCAAGGCTGGGGTTCCGACGGCGACGATTGGCGCAATTTTTTCGCGGACGAATTCGGCCCGCCAGAGCTTCAAATCGGCGGGTTCGTGCGCCGCCAAGGGTGCGTAAGAAAAATGCGCAAAGGCTTCGATATCCAGCGTGCCGGCCGCGTATTGATCGTAGAAACGGCGATTTTCACGCTCGTAATATTCGCGCTCGACCAAGCCGCGTTCGACCAGAAAAGTGCCCCACAGATAATCGCTATCGCCATTCAGCAGTGTGTGGTCGAGGTCGAAAACGGCCAGATCCATGATGGGTAAATTGATCCCTGAAAGTGATGGAATTAAATGGATGCGCGGGCGGTAGCGCAGGTGGTTTGAATTAACCCCGCAGTTTGCCGCAGCCGCGACCGGTGTGGAAGAATCGTCGAAAGTTTTTTGCGGTGACAACTTGATTGCGCTGTGATCGACGCTGAAGGGTTTCGGGCGAACGTGGGGATCGTGCTGGCGAATGCGCGCGGCGAAGTGCTGTGGGCGAAACGGATCGGTCAGGAAGCCTGGCAGTTTCCGCAGGGCGGCATCAAGAATCATGAAACGCCCGAGCAGGCGATGTTCCGCGAGCTGGAAGAGGAATTGGGGCTCAAGCCCGACCATGTCGAAGTGCTCGGCTGCACCGGCGACTGGCTGCGTTATCGTCTGCCGAATCGCCTGATCCGGCGCGGCCGGCCGCCGGTTTGTATCGGCCAGAAACAGCGCTGGTTTTTATTGCGCCTGCTCGCCAGCGAAAGCCTGGTGCGCTTCGATGCCACCGGCGCGCCCGAATTCGATGGCTGGCGCTGGGTGGATTACGCCCGGCCGCTGGCCGAGGTGGTGGCGTTCAAGCGCGAGGTTTATCGCAGCGCGCTCAGCGAATTGGCGCCACTTTTGGGAATCGAAATGCCGGTTACGAATGGCGGGCGGGTGCCGACGGCGCAGTAATTAAAATCTGGTATTGACAATCATTATCATTTGCAATCAAATAGACGGACCGGAAAGCAAAGAGGTGTTCCGATGTACGTCTGTATCTGCCGAGCGGTATCCGAAAAAGCCGTCAAGCGCGAAATCAGCGCCGGTGCCTGCAGCGTGCGCGCACTGAAAGATCGTCTTGGCTTGGGTTCTGTTTGCGGACGCTGCGTGCCCGACGCGCGCTCAATGATTCAGCAGGCCTCTGCGCAACAGCCGATTCCACTGGCGGCCTTGTCGCAGTCGATGGCGAACGCGGCCTGACATCAGCTGCAACTTTCGCCCGGCTTCATCTGCGACTGGATGTAGTTCTGCACGCCGACTTTTTCGAGCAGTCCGATCTGGGTTTCGATCCAGTCGATGTGTTCTTCCTCGCTTTCCTGGATATGCACGAGCAGTTCGCGCGTGACGTAATCCTTCACCGATTCGCAGTAAGCGATCGCTTCCTTGTACAATGGATGCGCTTCGTATTCGCGCTTCAAGTCCGCTTGCAATACTTCCAGCACATCTTCGCCGATGAAGAGTTTGCCGAGGTCCTGCAAATTCGGCAGGCCATCGAGAAACAGGATGCGCTGGATCAGACGATCAGCGTGCTTCATCTCGTCGATCGACTCTTCGTACTCATGCTTGGCCAGATGATCCAGCCCCCAATGCTTGAGCATGCGCGCGTGCAGGAAATACTGGTTGATCGAAGTCAGTTCGTTACGCAGGGCTTCGTTGAGGTATTGCAGAACTTTCGTATCGCCTTGCATGGTTGGCTCCGATCAAATTTGAAGATGCGGTAAACCTAAACGTCACTGCGCCGCTAAGCAAGCCGCGAGCGATTTTTCATCAACGCTGCCGAACCGCCGTCGCGGCGAGCAGCGCAGCGGTTCAACTAAAACCCTGGTTTGACGATCGCCAGAATGACGATTGCGATCAAGGCCAGCGCCGGCACTTCGTTGGCCCAGCGATAGAATTTTCCATTGCGCGTATTTGCCTTGCGTGCGAAGCGCTGCACGGTTGCCCGCAGCCAGAAATGGTAGGCCACCAGTGCGACGACCAAGCTCACCTTGATATGCAGCCACGGTGTTTTCGCCGGCCAGTAGCCGAACCAGAGCCAGAGGCCGAGCACGAGCGTCAGCACCATGCCGATCGTCATGATTGCGAGCAGCTTGCGTTCCATCACGCAGAAGCGCGCGTGGCTGGCGTCGTCGGTGATTTCGCAGTGATACACGAACAGCCGCGGCAGATAGAACAGGCCGGCAAACCAGGTGACCATGAAGATGACGTGGAAGGCTTTGATCCAGAGCATGGCGTTGGTTTTTGAGGTTGGCGAAGTCGCTGCGCGTTATTATCTGCGGTTAATTGCATTTAGAGAATGGCGCTTCAGGAAAATGGCTGTGATCAAGGTGGGCATCGTTGGCGGCACCGGCTATACCGGTGCGGAATTGCTGCGTCTGCTGGCGCGGCATCCGCAGGCGCGCGTCGAAGTGCTGACGTCGCGTCAGGAAATCGGCAAGCGTGCCGATGCGCTGTTCCCGCATCTGCGTGGTTTTTGCGACGTGGTTTACAGCGCGCCGGATGTCGCAACGCTGAAGTCCTGCGATGCGGTTTTCTTCGCCACGCCGCACGGCACGGCGATGCAGATGGCGCAGGAACTGGTCGATGCCGGCGTCAAAGTGATCGATCTCTCCGCCGATTTCCGGCTCAAGGACACGCAGCAATTCACGCGCTGGTACAAGCACGCGCATTCCGCGCCAGCGCTTCTGCGCGAAGCCGTGTACGGGCTGCCGGAAATTCATCGGGACGAGATTCGCGCCGCGCGCGTCATCGGCAATCCCGGCTGCCATGCCACGGCCACGCAACTCGCGCTGCTGCCGTTGCTGGCGGCGCGCGCGGTGGAAACGGATACGCTGATCGCCGACAGCAAAACCGGAATTTCCGGCGGCGGCCGCGAACTGCGTCTGGGATTCATGTTCAGCGAGGCCAGCCAAACGCTGACGGCTTATGGCGTTTCCGGCCATCGGCATCAGGCCGAAATCGATCAGGAACTGAGCGCGGTCGCCGGCGCAACGGTGGGCGTGACGTTCGTGCCGCACCTGACGCCGATGATCCGCGGCATCCATGTCACTGCTTACGCGCGGCTGCTGAATCCGGAGCTGGATCTGCAAAACCTGTTCGAGCAGCACTATCGCGGCGAGCCGTTCGTCGATGTGCTGCCGGCCGGCGAATATCCGGAAACGCGATCGGTAAAGGGCGCGAATATCTGCCGGATCGCCGTGCAGAAAGCGCCGAACGGGCGCACCGCGGTAGTGCTTTCGGTAATCGATAATCTCGTCAAGGGCGCGTCTGGCCAGGCGCTGCAATGCTTCAACCTGATGTTCGGGCTGCCCGAAACCAGCGGCCTGGATGCGCCGCCGCTGGCGCCATGACAACAAAAATTTCGAGCGCAGCATGAAGCGCGTTCAGCACAAGGTGGTAATCGCCACGCATCAGCCGTGGCGCCGCTCCGGCATCGTCGCTGGCGTTACCGCGCTGTTGCTGGCTGGCGGCTGGGGACTTTATTCCTACACCCGCGCGACGACGGTTTCGGATTTCGAACGCGCCCGCACCGAGCGCGATCAACTGCTCGACGAGCGGCGCACGCTGACGCGCGATCTGCGCGCCTCGCATGTCGAGATCGACAAGCTGAAGGATCAGCTGGCGTATGCCGGCCGCTCGCAGGAAATCGACGATAGCGCCTGCGCAACGGTGAAGAAATCGATCGGCGATCTGCAGGCGCAGGATGCGGATCTGCGCGAGCAGCTGGCGTTTTATCGCGGCATCGTCTCGCCGCAGGAATCGCAAACCGGCGTGCGCGTTTACGAATTCAAGGTGAGCAAGGCGGCACAGCCGGACCAATATCATTACGAACTGGTGCTGATCCAGTCGGTGCATCACGATAAACGTCTGGCCGGCACCATCGATGTGGTGTTCGATGGCGCCAAGGCCGGCCAGAAACAGAGCTTCAAATTGAGTGACACAGTAGTCGGCGACCGCAAAAACCTGTTATTTTCGTTCCGGTACTTTCAGGAACTCAGTGGGACTTTCCGCATTCCCGAAGGGGTCCGGCCATCGCGTGCGACTGTGCAGTTGCTGCCAGAGGGCGATTCGCCCAAGGTTGAAGACGAATATGACTGGACCAAAATCGTGCAGGAGACGCGCGCATCATGAAAGGATTTATGGGATCGAAACCGGTGGCTAATACCAATAGCGGCAACAGCAGCGGTGGTGTGGATACCTTGATCGGCCGTCAGACCGAGATTCTCGGCGACGTCCGCTTTGCCGGCGGCCTGCATCTCGACGGCAAGATCAAAGGCTCGGTGTCCACCACGGGCGACAAGTCGGCCACCTTGTCAGTGAGCGAAACCGGCGCCATTGAAGGCGACGTGCATGTCCCCAATTTAGTATTGAATGGATCGGTGATCGGCGATGTCCACGCGACGGTGCGGCTGTCGCTGGCGGCGAAGGCGAAAGTAAATGGCAACGTGCATTACCGGTTGCTGCAAATGGAGCCGGGCGCGCAAATCAATGGCCAGTTGATCTACGATGACGGCACGGCGCCGCCGCCCGCGCTGACGCATCACCGGACGCCGGTGCGCGAGCAGGAAGGCAACACGGTGGTCGAGCTTGAGAATGGCGGTCGCGTGAATACGGCCTGAAATTTCGGGCCAGAGCGGTCAAGGAGTAGTCATGGATTTGAACGATTCAAACGCGGTTATTGCAGAGCCGGTGAGCGAAGTCGTCTTCACCGAATCGGCTGCCACCAAGGTGCGTGAATTGCTCGATGAAGAGAGCAATCCGGCGTTGAAGCTGCGCGTGTTCGTCACTGGCGGCGGCTGTTCCGGTTTCAAATACGGCTTCACCTTCGACGACAAGATCGAAGATGGCGATCTGCAGGTCGAGAAGCGCGGCGTCACTTTGCTGGTGGACCCGATGAGCCTGCAATATCTGACCGGTGCCGAAATCGATTACAAGGATGATGTCGATGGCGCGCAGTTCGTGATCCGCAATCCGAATGCAACGACCACCTGCGGCTGCGGTTCGTCATTTTCGGCTTGATCAGCGCAGTTACTGAAAGCTGATCACGGAAGCTGAGTCACTGAAGTCCGTGTTCCGCCGGGCTTTCGCACAAAGTCAGCAAATTCCGACAATCAGGCTCGATAAATTGCACCGAGCACGGCAGGTTTGCTGGCACCGGTAACAGCCGGCAGATTGCCTGGTAATCCCGCGAGGGTTTGTGCGGCCAGCCATGCGAATGCAGTGGCTTCGATCAGTTGCGGATCGAGCCCGTGTTCGAGTGTCGATTCGATCGCAACTCCGGGCAGCTTTGCTGCGATGCGCCGAAGCAAATCCACGTTACGCACGCCGCCGCCGCAGACCAGCAAACGCTTCGGTTGGAAGGCGGTTTGCGTCAGCCCGGAAACGACGGTGCTTGCGGTCAGTTCCGCCAGCGTGGCCTGCACGTCGGCTGGCGAAAGTTGATCGAGCGCGGGATAGCGCGTGCGCACCCAGCCGAGATGGAAGTCGCCGCGTCCGCTGCTTTTCGGCGGTGCGAGCGCGAAATACGGTTCATCCAGCAAGGCTTGCAATAGTTCGTTTTGCACCTCGCCGCTGCCGGCGAAGTGGCCGGCTTGGTCGAACGGGGCATGCAAGTGCAGTTGCGCCCATTCGTCGAGCAGGCCATTGGCTGGGCCGGTATCGAAACCGCGGACCTTGCTGGCATCCGCATCCGGCAGCAGCGTGATATTGGCAATTCCGCCGAGATTGAGCACCGCGCGCGGCTCGCTATCGGTGGCAAACAGTGCATGATGGAACGCCGGTGCGAGCGGCGCGCCTTGACCGCCGAGTGCGAGATCACGGCGCCGAAAATCGGCGACGGTGGTAATGCCGGTTTGCGCCGCAATCCGATTCGCATCGCCCACCTGCAGTGTCAGTCGCGGCTCGGCGCTGGCATCGTGAAACAAGGTCTGGCCGTGGCTGCCAATCGCGGCGATATCCTGCGGTCGTAGTTGATGCGACTCGATCAGCCGTTGCGCCGCCGCAGCGAAAACCTCGGCGACCGCGGCATCAACAGCGCACCATTCGCGCGCCGTCAGTGCCGAATGTTCGCGCGCAATTCGCAGCAACTGTTGGCGCAATTCCGGCGCGTAATCGACTTGTGCCGTGGCGATGACTTGAAGAAATCGGCTGCCGTCGAAATCTGCGGCGATGGCATCGACGCCATCCATGCTGGTACCGGAAATCAGGCCCAGAAAAATCATGAACAGATCAGTAAAAAATCAAGGGTGATCCAAGGGTAGATCATCGAAAAATAGCTGATGGATCACTGCCCAAATCACCGATCAATCGCTGCTGAATCATTTCGATCATCTGGCGATCACTGAATGACTTTTCCCCAATCCAGTAGCGCCGCGATCATCGAGAATCTCAAGGACCGGCTTTGGCAAACTGATGCGCGTCGGCGTCGTCGAGCCGTGCCAGCAGGGGTGTGGCCGTCGCCTTGAATTGAGCCAGGGATCGTTGATCCAGCGGGAACGCTCGCGGCAGCGCCACGGTGACTGGATTCTGGTGAATGCCGTTGACGCGGAATTCGTAGTGCAGATGCGGCGCAGTGGCGAGGCCGGTCATGCCGACATAGGCGATCACCTGC
>CAJCJH010000056.1 GCA_903970615.1 Rhodospirillales bacterium | reverse complement strand
CAAGTTGTGGCCGGCGTGAGCGACGAAGATTTTGCAACCTTTGTACAGGCACACTTTAAGCTTGCGCTCCTCACGCGTGCTGAGACAGATCGACTCAACAAGATCAATCGCTCCAAAATCGCGCATGATCGTCTGCAGGCTGCTGGGATTACAGTCGAACCTTTTAACCACGTAATGCCTAGTGCAGGTGGCGCCACCCCGACTGTGCCGCCTAACAATTCATTCGAGGCGGACGGCTTCGCCGCCGCTCAATTCCAGCGTTAATGCTGGGCAAGTTGACTAAGATGCCCATGACCCCCCAACCCCAATCCCCCGTAACCCAAGGCTTCTTCGCAAGCTTCGCCCTCCGCAGTTGCGCCTGGGCGGAGCGCTGGTTTCCGGATGCGTACGTATTCGCCGCACTTGCCATCGTCGTGGTTGCAGTCATTGCCGTGGTCGCGGGTGCATCGCCGGCGGCGGCGGCGAATGCGTTTGGCGATGGCTTCTGGACGCTGATTCCGTTCACCATGCAGATGGTGTTCGTGCTGGTCGGTGGTTATGTCGTGGCCAGTTCGCCGCCCATCCTCAAGCTCACTAATCGGCTCGCGCTGTGGCCGCGTAGCGGGCGCGGTGCAGTGTGTCTGGTGGCAGTCATCAGCATGCTGGCTTCGCTGCTGCACTGGGGCGTGAGCGTGGTGTTGTCCGGCCTGCTGGTGCGCGCGCTCGGCCGCCGTGCGGATTTGAACATGGACTACCGCGCCGCCGGTGCCGCCGCGTACCTCGGCCTCGGCACGGTGTGGGCGATGGGTTTGTCGTCCTCCGCCGCGCAGTTGCAGGCCAACCCGGCGAGCATGTCGCCGGCCTTGCTGGCGATCACCGGCGTGATTCCGTTCACCGAAACCATCTTCCTGTGGCAGTCGATGCTGATGACGGCCGTCATCATCGCCGTCTCCGCCTTCATCGCCTGGCGCTCCGCACCCACCGGCGAGGCCGCACTCACCGCCGCCAAGCTCCAAGTGATGGTGCCGGACGATGAACCCGCCGCTACTCCCACCGCGCCACGCCCGGCGGAATGGCTGGAACGCAGCCCGCTGTTGAACCTGCTGCTGGCCGGCATGGGCGCGGTGTGGCTGCTCCGCGAGTTCAGCACCAAGGGCGTGATCGGCGCCATCTCCAGCCTCAACACCTATAACTTCCTGTTCCTGATGCTCGGCCTGCTGCTGAACTGGCGGCCGCGCCGCTTTCTGGATGCCGTCACCCGCATCGTGCCCGCCACCGCCGGCATCCTCATCCAGTTCCCTTTGTATGGCGGCATTGCAGCCATTCTCACGGGTGCCAAGGATGGCGCCGGCCACAGCCTCGCACAGCATCTCTCCGGCTTCTTCGCCCGCATCGCCACCGGCGAAACTTTCCCCTTGGTGATGGGCGCGTATTCCGCCGTACTCGGCTTCGTGGTGCCTTCCGGCGGCGGCAAGTGGATCGTGGAAGCGCCGTATGTGATGCAGGCCGCCAACGAGCTGCACGTTCACCTCGGCTGGGCCGTGCAGGTGTACAACGCCGCCGAAGCCATGCCCAACCTCATCAACCCCATGTGGATGCTGCCGCTGCTCGGCATCATCGGCCTCAAAGCGCGGGACTTGATCGGCTTCAGCTTCGTGCAACTGCTGGTGCATGTGCCGCTGGTGCTGTTCCTGCTATGGGCACTGGGCCTGATACTCGTCTACCACCCGCCGGTAATGCCGGGGTAAAAGCTGCGCGGATTGTGCCTGCATTGGCCGCGATTACGGGGATAACCGGCCCCGGTCAAGGGGATAACTGCCCGCAATGTGCCCCTTAACCGGCCTCGATGTGCATGTTAATCGCACGCGATTAAGGGGATAACCGTGCTCGATGTGCATGTTAACCGCGAGCGGTTAAGGGGTTAAGCGACCCCGAGTACCATGATAACCACCCTCGGTTAAGGAGATAACCGCCCACGGTTAGCATGTTAATCGCCCGTCGTTAAGGGGATAACCGCCCGCGATTATCATGTTGACTGCCCACGATGTGAGGGCGCACCGAACCCGGGTTACCCCGTATTTGCAGGGGCTGCGGGGGCGTGTACCCGTCGGGCTGATCGAGGGGGAAGCCGGATGATGCTTGTTTATCGGGCGCGGGCGGCGAGAACATATTCTGCTCTACAGGAGCTCAGCTAGGTCGATAGGTAGCTATGAGTGCTCAGCTCCGATACATCAAACCTTTATGGCGGCATTTCGCCTTGTCGTCCTTCGCAGTCACAGTCATTATTTTGTCTGCCGGTCTAAACAACATCGGTGAACGTGGAGGCCGTCAGGCCAATGTTGCTCTGGCCGTGTAGCCGCAATTGCTTTCTGGAGCATGCAGGGCAGGACTTCATCGGTCCCGCAAGTCGAGGGAGAGTTCAGCAGGCCGTGAGGTGGGCAGGCGTCATCTACCCATGCGGATCACGCTCCCCCCATAGGCCCGCTGCGTCTGGCGCAGCCGGCTGATTCGATGAACTAAAGGATTGCGGCAGTGACCAATTCTCAGGTCCCGCCGATGCCTTTATCCATGACGCCTCAAACCGATGTAAGACCGTTCCGTGCTGCCAATCAGAGCCTGATCGACTCGCTGGAGTCGGACTTCGATCTGATGAAGAACTACCTGCAGATGTGCGTGCGCAAGGAGGATTGGCACGGCGTGATGGATGCGTCCGCCGATATCCGCGAGATCGTCGCCAAGTTGAGCCTGCTGAAGCTCGCGCCTTAGGGCGGCTCAACCTTGCTGTGATCGCAAGCACGCAGGCGGGACATCGTCCCGCCAGTCGAGGAAAACCCGGCAAGGCGTCCGGCTGGCGGGATGATATTCCGCCCGACACGGCTTTGCTGTCTACGCGGATTCGATCTTCACGCGCGCTGCGCTGGGCCCACTTGGGTGATCACCCACTCACATTGCGCTGCGAATCGGCCAGAATATCGGCACCATTCGATAAACTCCGCTCGCGGCCGTGCTCGCGCGGCGGCGTGCCGATCCATCAGGAAAGATCATGCGCAGCAGGGTGTGGGGCTTCGCGGTTGCCATCGTCGCCGGGTGTGGGGCCGCGTCGTGCGGAGGGGTGCTGAGGAAAAGCCTGGGCAGGCTTCATCTGCCCGTGCGGATCAGCCGGCCAGCGTGGGCGCGCTACGCTTTGCCAGGCTTGCTTGTTCTCGCGGATGCGGTTGCGGCGGCTGATCCCGCCGCGGCGGATACTTCTGCCTATTACGCGGCCTTGAAGCAGGCGGTGGCGGCGAAGGTGATCTATCCGCCGCAGGCGCTGGTGGCGGGCGAGCAGGGCGTGTGCCGGGTGAAGGCGACGTTTCTGCGCAGCGGGGCAGTGGTGGAGTCGACGCTGGTGCAGTCCGCGGGTTACGCCGATCTGGATCAGGAGTGCGTAGCGGTGTTCGGCAGAATCTCCAAACTGCCCGCGGCACCCGCTTCGCTGTCGCCGGCCTCGCCGAGGCTGATGCTGGAAATCCCGGTGACGTTTTCGCTGGCGGCGGGTGGCTAGGCGTGGCGTGGAATCGAAGCCGGGAGCCTGAACATTGGCGCACTATAGAACGCGCATGATTCCGTGGAAAGTTCTCCCATGACTCCACCACTCTATGCGATCATGATGTACACCCGCGACACGCACCGATGCGCCGCGTTCTACCAGCGGTTCTTTGGGATGACGTCTTCGGGAGAGGTGGAGGGGCTGATCGAACTTCGCTCGCCGAGTGGCGGGCCGATCATCCTGATTCATCCGGCGGCGAAGAGTGTGAAGCTGGGGCAGGTCGCAGTGAAGCTGGTGTTTGCGGTTGACGATGTGGAGGCGTTCAAACAGCAGAGTGCGGCGCGCGGGCTGCTGTTCGGCACTACCCATCAAGCCAACGGCTACTCGTTCGCCAATGCCAAGGACCTGGACAAGAACTCGATCTCGATTTCGAGTCGTGCGTTTCGTCAACCGGATTAGGACATTGCTGGCGAAGGCCCGGCCGATCTATCAGGAGTCTTGCCCATGAGTTCGATGAGTTCACTGGGTGCCGCACATACGCTGATCGCTCTGCTGGCGATGGTGCTGGGTGGCGTGGTGGTGGTGAACCGCAAGGGCACGCGGCGGCATAAGGCGCTGGGCTGGGGGTATGTGGCGTCGATGGTGTTGCTGAATGCAACGGCGCTTTCGATCTACCGGCTGTTCGGCAAATTCGGCCCGTTCCACTGGCTGGCGTTGTCGAGTTTGATCTCGATATTCGTCGCGCTGACATTCATGCTGCTGAAGCGGCCGCGCAACTGGCTGGCGCTGCATGGCGAGACCATGAGCTGGTCGTATGTGGGCCTGCTGGCGGCGGCGGTGGCGGAAATCTCGGTGCGGGTGCTGCACTATCCGTTTGGCTTGACGGTGGCGATTTCGTCGCTACTGGTGATCGCCATCGGCGGCACGATCACACGCATGACGATGGCGCGTTGGGTCGGTGGTGCTTAGTCGCGGCGATTAGTCCCAGTGGTCGTACAATGCTGATTGTCAGCCGTAGTCGCCAATCTAATGGATCAGGATTCAACCGGTCAGCCCGGTTCAGCGTTCGCGCAACTGTTCGATGAGAGTATCTGCGCTGGCGCTTGAGGTGTGCTTGTACCAGTCCAGACGTTCGGTCTTGCAGGCGCGGCCGCCCATGTTGAAGTCGCGGCAGACGGTGGGGCGCTGGGCGTAGATCGAACAGCGCATGGTCTTGGCGTCGAGTGCGGCGCACCAGCCGTCTTCGCTTTTGGCCATCACTTCCAGCCCGGCGCGGTCGTGCTCGCGGAATCTCGCAGGTACGTCGTCTTCTGGCATCAGCACCACCACCAGCCGGCAGCAGACGGCTTCGCAGGCGCTGCAACGGATGGTGGGGTCGATGACTTCGGTATCGGTGTGCATGGCGCAGCATCGCATCATCCGGCGCTGCGGGCATTCAAGCGGACGGTGGGACATGAATCGCGGACGCCGCCTTGTAGTCAATGCGACGTGCCTGATCCAAGCTGATGGCCGTGCAAGAGTTTCGACGCACTGATCCACGAACAGCCTGCGATTCAATGTCAATACCAATGCCCACGTCCATGCCAGCGATGAGTCGATTCCGGTGTTGCCGCGGGTTTGTCGCCGCGGTCTTGCTGATGACGTTCGGTTTGCCGGCATCGGCTGCGCAGGCGGCGACACGTCCCGTACTGCTGGAGTTGTTCACGTCGCAGAGCTGCTCGTCGTGCCCGCCGGCGGATGCTTATCTGGGCGAACTGGCGCAGCGCAACGATGTGCTGCCGCTGTCCTTCCATGTGGATTACTGGAACGGGCTGGGCTGGAGGGATCGTTTATCGTCGCCGCAGTTCACCGAGCGCCAGCGGGTTTACGCGGCAGCGCTCGGGAGCACTGTGTATACGCCGCAACTGGTGATCGACGGCCGGCGCGATGCGGTGGGTTCGGATCGTGCTGCGGTGGAGCGCGCGATCAACCTGAGTAAACAGAATTCGCAGACGGTTGCGCTGGATATCGAGCGGCAGGGCGCGAGCGTGGCGCTGCGTTTTGCCGAGCCGCAGAGCGTGCCGCAATCGGCGCGGCTGCTGCTGTTGACGTTCGATCCGATCGTGACCCAGGCGATCGGCGGCGGCGAGAACTCGGGCCGCACGGTGGCTTATCACAATGTCGTGCGCTCGATGCGGTTGCTGGATCAGCATCCGGCGGCGGCGATGTCCGCATCGCTGCAAGCGAATGAATCCGGCGCGCGCATCGCGCTGATCGTGCAGACACTCACCGGAATTGTCGGCGTTGCGGCCACCCCTTGAGCTTGCTGCGAAAGCGGATAGGCCGGATAGGCTGTCCGGTCCGCGGCCCGATGTGCGCCAGTTTCTGCGGGTGACTGCTGCGGTTGTTTAGAATCGGGTCAAGTGCTTTCGGTCAAAAGCCATCAAGACAGGAGCGCATATGGGCATCCACCGGCTGGTTTCCACATTCGGTTCACTGGTCTTGTTAGCGGCAACAACGCTGGCGCAGGCCGCGAGCTTGCAGACGATCACGCTCGACAGTGATGGCACCTCGCGCGAAGTCATTCTGGCCTCTGCGAATCCCGCGCGGCCGGGTGCGCTGCCGCTGGTGATTCTGCTGCACGGGCATATCGGCACGGCGGCGAATGCGCTCGGCAAGGGGCGCATGCCTTCGCCGCTGTCGGCCTGGCTGGATATCGTCGACCGCGAACCGGTGCTGGTGGCGGCCTTGCAGGGTTTGAAAGGCGCGGACGATCAAACCGGCTGGCACGATTGCCGGCTCGATTCCCCCGGCAATCCGCAGGTGGACGATGTCGCCTTTGCCGGGCGCGTGGTTCAGCAACTAGTGGCGCAGGGACGCGCAGATCCGAAGCGGGTGTTCGTGATGGGCATGTCGAACGGCGGCATGATGGCTTACCGGCTGGCCTTGCAGATGCAGCCGGTGCCGCTGGCGATCGCGGCGGTGTCGTCGTCGATGGCCACGTCCAGCGCGTGTACGAATCCGCCGCCGAAGGTTTCGGTGCTGTTGATCAACGGCACAGCCGATCCGATCGTGCCTTATGCCGGCGGCGATGTCGGTACGCATGGACGCTCCACCGGCCGCGTGATCGGCGCCGAAGCCAGTCGCGATTTCTGGCTGCATGCGGATGGTCTTGCCAGCAGTGCGGCTGTGACGACGGCGGTGCCGCATCTGAACGCTTCCGACCCGACCCGTGCGATCAAGACCACTTATGGGCCGAACGCCGGGCCGCAGGTGGAAATGGTCTCGATCCAGAATGGCGGCCATGTCGAGCCTAGCCTGCGGTTTCATTACGGCTTTCTGTATAGCCGACTGGTCGGCATGCAGAATCAGGATTTGGAAAGTGCAGAAGAAGCCTGGGCGTTCTTCAAGGATAAAGCGACTCGTCCTTGAGCGAACCGCTGAATCAGCGGCCGCGCTTGCTGCGCTGCTTCAGCAGTTCATCAAACGAACGAGCGCAAGCAGAAAGCCGCGCACGGCCTCACAATTCGCGGCCCGCGCATTTCCTGCGCGCAAGTGACCCGCAGGTGAACGTGTGCCAGCTGAATCCTCCAGTCAACCCTTTAGCAGTTTGGCGCTGAATCCTGCGCTGTTGCAGGCGCTGGATTCGCTGAACTTTCGTGAGATGACGCCGATCCAGGCGCAGAGCCTGCCGTCGATTCTGCAAGGCCGCGATGTGATCGGCCAAGGCCCGACCGGCAGCGGCAAAACCGCGGCGTATGGCCTCGGGCTGCTGTCGCGCATCGATGCCGCCTTGCCGAAAACGCAGGCGCTGGTGCTGTGCCCGACGCGCGAGCTGGCGGATCAGATCGCGCGCGAAATCCGTGCGCTATCGCGCTGCCTGCCGAACCTTAAACTCACGCTGCTCAGCGGCGGTATTTCCAAGCGTCCGCAGCTGGCCTCGCTGGAGCACGATCCGCATATCGTCGTCGGCATGGCCGGGCGCGTGCTGGAACATCTCGCCGAAGGCACGCTGAAACTGGCTGATCTCAAAGTGCTGGTACTGGACGAAGCCGATCGCATGCTCGGTGCGGATTTCGAGGAAGCCAGCCGGGCGATCGTGGAACACGCGCCGAAGTCTCGACAGACGCTGTTCTTCTCGGCGACGTTTCCGGAAGCGGTGCGGCAAGTCAGCCGAGCAATGCAGCGGCAGCCGGTGGAAATCACCATCGATGGCAGCGCTGAATCGACGGTGACGCAGACCTTTTTCGAGGTCGATCCAGCGCGTCGCGTGGATGCGCTGGCGCATCTGCTGAGCGTGCATCAGCCGGAATCCGCGCTCGTATTCTGCTACAGCAAGAATGACGCAAAGGATGTGGAAACGCTGCTGGCGCGGCGCGGCTTTTCGGTGCTCGGCCTGCACGGCGATATCGAACAGCGCGAGCGCGACGAAGTGCTGGTGCGTTTCGCCAACGGCAGCGCGCGCGTGCTGGTGGCCACCGATGTCGCCGCGCGCGGGCTCGATATCAAAGACCTCGCGGCGGTCATCAGCTACGAGTTGCCGCTCGATCCCGACCAGCATGTACATCGCGTTGGCCGCACCGGACGCGCCGGCCGCAGCGGGCTGGCGTTGCACCTGTACGCGCCGCGCGATTACAACCGCGTGCGTGCGATCGAAGCACATTTGCAGATGCAGGCCGCCATCGAAAAACTGCCGGCGAAGCTGCTGCCGGATCAGCCGGTACTGGCGAATGTCGTCACGCTCTGCATCGATGGCGGCCGCCGCGACAAGCTGCGTCCCGGCGATCTGCTCGGCGCACTCACCGGCGATGCGGGCCTGCCGAAAGAATCCGTCGGCAAGATCAGCAGCTTCGATACGCGCACCTACGTCGCCATCGAAAAATCCGAATCAAACGCCGCCTTGCAGCGTTTGCGCGAGGGCAAGATCAAAGGCCGGAAATTTCGGGTGAGGCCGATCGTATAGCGCGCGGCAGAATTTTGATGAAGCACTGGCGAGTGCGATCTGTTCTTGCTGCGAGCCACTCAGCGAAATCGAATTGACCTCATCCGTTCTAAACTCGATAGTCACGCCGATCATGCCAAGTCAAATTAAGTGAATCCATCGCAATTGCTCCAGAACTCCCTGCTCGGCGCTCCGCTGCGTGCGCGCTTGCGCGAGTGGATTATCGGCGTGCTGCAGAAAGGCAAGGGCGGTTCGGCGGAGATCAATTTCGATACGCCGATTGGTGATCCCGGTCTGTTCGGGCCGGACAGCGTGACCTGGCGCATCAATGCGGATTTTCCTGGAATGATGGCTGGCGGCATCTGCGCCCTGATGCTGCAAACGCTGCATCCGCTCGCATTAGCTGGGGTCTGGGACCATTCCAGTTTTCGGGACGATGTGCTTGGCCGCTTGCGCCGCACTTCGGGTTTCGTCGCCGGCACCACTTATGCGCCGACAGCCGAGGCGGCGAAATTGATCGCCAAGGTCAAGCGCATTCACCAGCGTGTGCGCGGCGTGGCACCGGATGGCCGCGCGTATTCGGCGGATGATCCGGATCTGCTGACCTGGGTGCATGTCACCGAGGTGGCGAGTTTTATCGGCGGCTATCAGCGCTACCGCGATGTTGAATTGCCGATCGAAATCCAGGACCGCTACTACGCCGAGAGCAGTTTGATCGCCGAGAACCTGGGTGCGCGAAAAGTGCCGAAGTCGGCCGCGGCGATCGCGGCGTATTTCGATGCGATTCAGCCACAGCTTGAATTCAGTGCGCGTTCGATTGCGGTGCTCGATGTGTTGAGCCGGATCAATCTGCCGATTCCGCTACCAGGTGTTTCGCGCCGCTTGTTCCTCGGCGCCGGTGCGGCGCTGTTGCCGCCGTGGGCGATTCAAACGATGCGGCGCTCGCGTGTGCAGCAGCTGCGCGACCGCGCCGCTGCACGCGCGTTGCAATCCCTCGCGCCGATTATGCGTGCCGCACTGAAAGATGGCATCGGTGCACATTCCTGCCGCCGCGTCGGCCTCGATCCGGCCGAGTTACAGCGACTCTGAGTGCTTATTTTGCGGCGGCGGATTGCTGCGCCGTGCGATACAGCAGCCAGGCCACGAATGCGATCACGCCAAGCCCGACCACGCGGCCAAACTGCAGGCTTTCCGGCAGTGCGATCACATCCGCGCGGCCGGAAGCGACGATCGGAATGGCGATGACGATGCCCATCAAAGCCTCGCCGGTGATGAGGCCGGCCGAGAATAAAACGCCCGGCCGATGCGCTCGTTCGCGGGTTTCGTCGTCGGCTTTGGTAACGCCTCGCGCGCGCTCCACCAAATGCGCGAGCAGACCGCCGAGGAAGATCGGCACCATCAATTCCAGCGGCAGATAAATACCGATCGCCGCACCGAGCACCGGCACTCGGAAGCGTGCGCCGCGCGCCTTCAGCCAGCTATCCAGCGCGATCACGAATGCACCGATGACGCCGCCGATCATGATCATATTCCACGGCAGATGTCCGCCGAAAAGACCCTTGGCGACCGAGGCCATCAGCGTGGCCTGCGGCGCGGCCAGCGAGTTCGGATGTTCGGGCGTGGCGGGGCCGATGCCGTAAGCCTGTGCCAGCAGATTCAACACCGGCGCCATCACCAGCGCGCAGGAAAAAGTACCGATCGCCAGCATCAGCTGCTGCTTCCAAGGCGTAGCGCCGACGATGTAACCAGCTTTCAGATCCTGCAGGTTATCGCCGCCGACCGAAGCGGCACAACACACCACCGCGCCGATCATGATTGCAGCGACGGCGCCAATCGGCGAGTCGCGGCCGAGCAGCAGTAACAGCACCGCGGAGGCGAACAGAATCGTCGCAATCGTAATCCCGGAAACCGGATTGTTCGACGAGCCGACCAGCCCGGCCAGATAAGCCGAGACCGAGACGAACAGGAAGCCGGTGACGATCATGATGAGCGTCATCGGCAGGCTCACCAGCCAGTCGTGGACGATCGCCTGATATAGAAATGCGAGCGGAATGGTGAACACGACCAGCGCCACCAGCATCCATTTCATCGGCAGGTCGCGGTCGGTTTCGGCGACGATCGCGCCGCTGCCTTTGCGCGCGGCGGCGAGTCCGCTTTTGACGCCGGACAGCAGCGAGCGCCGCAGCGAGAATAACGTCCACAATCCGCCGACCAGCATGGTGCCGACGCCGAGGTAACGCACTTTCTCCGCACGAATGATGGCGGCGATATCGGCGGCGCTTTTGCCTACCAGTTTGGCGGCCAGCGCCGGATCGCTATCGAGAAAAAAGGCGTGGTAGATCGGAATCGCAAAGTTGTACGACAGGATGCTGCCGGAGACGATGACGATGCCGACATTGAGGCCGACGATATAGCCGACGCCGAGCAGCGCGGGCGACAGATTGGTGCCCATGTAGGCGAGATAGCGGCCGAAGAAAGTGGCGCCGGTGGCGTCGTCCGGAATCAGGCGCAAGCCGCTTTCGGCGGCCAGCTTGATGAACGCGCCGAGACCGCTGGCGACTGCCAGTATGCGAATGCCGGGGCCGGGATTTTCGCCGGCTTTCAACACTTCGGCCGCAGCCTTGCCTTCGGGAAATGCGAGCGGTTCGTCGACGATCATCGAACGCCGCAGCGGCACCGAAAACAAAACGCCAAGAAGACCGCCGAGACCCGCAATTGCTGCCACCCAGCCGTATTTGAAATCGCTCCAGTAGCCGAGAATCAGCAAGGCCGGAATGGTGAAAACCACACCGGCCGCGATCGACGTGGCGGCTGACGCGCCGGTCTGCACGATATTGTTTTCGAGAATGCTGCCGCCACCGAGCGCGCGCAGAATCGCCATCGAAACCACTGCCGCGGGAATCGCGGTGGCGATGGTCAGGCCGGCGAACAGGCCGAGATAGGCATTGGCGGCGGCCAGCACCATCGCCAGTACCATCGATAGAATCACGGCGCGCAAGGTCAACTGTGGAACGACGGCTGCATTCATCCGGCAACTCCCTGGAATCTTCGATAGTGAGGTGTGGCGCATGCCCCGATGCTCGCGCCAGCGATGGCGTCATTCTGGCACGAGCCTGCGCTGAATCGTGTAGCCGCTGGCCTGGCAAGCTTGCGCGGCGTCGGCGCTATCATCCACTCACGCTCGCGCGATCAAACGCATGAATTCAGCATGACCTCATCACACGCATAAGCCTGCAATGTCTCTTTTCATTTGTCCGCTGTGCCGCGCGCCGTTGAACGTGCAGCCGAAATCCTGGAGTTGCGGGCAAGGGCACAGCTTCGATGTCGCGCGCGAAGGCTATGTGAACCTGCTGCCGGTGCAACACAAACACAGCCGCAAGCCGGGCGATAACGCCGACATGGTGCTCGCGCGGCGCGCGTTTTTGCAGGCCGGATTTTATGCGCCGCTGCGCGATGCGCTGGTCGCCTTGCTGAGACCGCTGCAAGCACAAACGCTGCTCGATATCGGTTGCGGCGAGGGCTATTACAGCGTTGCGTTCAGTCGCGCGGTGCCAGAGGTGATCGGCGTGGATATCGCCAAGCCTGCGATTCGTCTGGCAGCCAAAAGTTGCCGCGAAGTCATCTGGCTGGTCGGCAGCAGCGCCTTGTTGCCGCTGGCGGATGCGTCGATCGATTGCGTCAGCAGCCTGTTCAGTCCGTTGCCGATCGACGAAATCCTGCGCGTGCTGAAACCGACCGGAACGGTGCTGCTGGTGACGCCGGCGCCCGAGCATTTATGGACGCTGCGCCAGCAGCTGTTTGAAACCGTGCAGGCGCACGAGCCGGATAAATTCCTCGCCGATTTTGAAGCGCAGTTTGAGCTGCGGCATCGGAGCCAGATCGAGTTCGAGTTGCGGCTTGCGAAAACCAGCTTGAAGCAGTTGTTGCTGATGACGCCATACGCCTGGCGTGCGAAGCCGGATCGCCGTGCGGCTTTGGAGTCGAGTGAAAAGTTCACGACTTCCGCTGCATTTACCGTGCTGCTGCTTCAAAAGAAAACCTAAGGATTGATCCGTACGTTTTCCCAGATCACGCTAGCGCCGACTGCGTCTGTCTCATCTGAAAAACTTTTTGCACGATCAGCAAAGCCTAGCGCCGGGATTGAGCGGTCGCCATAAACTGTAGACATGCGCAAGATCGTTCACGTCGATATGGATGCGTTTTACGCGTCGGTGGAACAGCGTGACGATCCCGGTTTGCGTGGCAAGCCGGTGGTCGTTGCCTGGCGGCGCGCGCGATCAGTGGTGTGCGCGGCTTCGTATGAAGCGCGCCGTTTTGGCGTGCGTTCGGCGATGCCGGCGCTGCGTGCGGAGCGGCTGTGCCCGCAAGCGGTGTTCGTTCCGCCGGATTTCCCGCGTTATCGCGCGGCGTCGAAACGGGTGCGCGAAATCCTGCTACGGCACACCGATCTTGTCGAACCGCTATCGCTGGATGAAGCTTTTCTCGATGTCACCGAAAACAAGTTGAGCCTGCCGACTGCCACCGCAGTTGCGGCCGCTATACGCGAGCAGATTCGGGATGAGCTGCAATTGACCGCATCCGCCGGCATCGCGCCGAATAAATTTCTCGCCAAGATTGCTTCCGATTGGCGCAAGCCGGACGGTCAGTTCGTGATTCGTCCGCATCAGGTCGAAGCGTTTTTGGCACCTTTGCCGGTTGAGCGGATTTCCGGCGTCGGCAAGGTCACAGCGGCGCGTTTGCATGCGCTCGAAATTCAAACGGTCGGCGATTTGCGCGCCCTCGAGATGAAGCTGCTCGAACAGCATTTCGGCCGTTATGGACGGCGGCTTTTTGAATTGGCGCGCGGCATCGACGAGCGCGCCGTCATGCCGGATCAACCGACCCAATCGGTTTCCGCGGAAGATACGTTCGAGCAGGATTTGCCGCTCGAAGCGCTCGAACCCGCGATCCGCCGGCTGGCCGAAAAAACCTGGAATGGCGCGCGCAAGACTTCGCGCATCGGACGCACGGTGGTGCTGAAATTGAAGACCAGCGATTTCCGCATCATTACCCGCAGCCTGACGCCGCTGTCGCCGCCGGATTCTTCGCAAGCCCTCGCGGATATCGCGGTGGCTTTGCGCGAGCGCGTTTCGCTGGGTGCGGCCACCCGCTATCGTCTGGCCGGCGTCGGTTTGAGTCACTTTGAAGAGCCGCCCTTGGCCGCAGCACAGCCGAGCCTGTTTGCGCTGACGCCCGATTGAGCGGATCAAACGCCAAGCTTGAATCGGCATTGAACTGTAAGGCGTTTGCAAAACCGCTTCGGCAAACTGAAGGAATGTTTCCTGCACGTTGAAGCGGGCACAGCAAGCTCATCCAAACCCACGGCCTCATGTCGCAAACCGATAAAAAAACCGAAACGGCAAGTGTCTCGATCAAGCCAAGCGAGCCGGCGCCGGCCGAAACCGCGCCGATGGATAAAAAGCCGGTTCGCGCCGGACCGGTCGTGGGCATTGCGCTCGGCAGCGGCTCGTCGCGCGGCTGGTCGCACATCGGCGTGCTGCTGGGGCTGGAAGAAATCGGCGTGCGGCCGCAGGTGATCGCTGGCACTTCCATCGGCGCGCTGGTCGGAGCGGTTTATGTTTCCGGCCAGCTCACGGGATTTGCCGAATGGGTGAGCAAGCTCAGTGTGCGCGATGTTGTCGGGCTGATGGATTTCACCTTGTCCGGTGGCGTCGTCAAAGGCGAAAAGCTGTTCGGATTATTTCTGGAAAATCATCGCAACCCGAATATCGAGGAACTGGAACAGCGCTTCATCAGCGTGGCCACCGAAATGAAAACCGGCCGCGAAGTCTGGATCACGCGCGGGCCGGTGTTCGCGGCGGCGCGCGCGTCCTGTGCCCTGCCGGGTGTGTTTACGCCGGTGAAGCACGACGACCGCTGGATGCTCGATGGTGGCTTGGTCAATCCGGTGCCGGTTTCGGCCTGCCGCGCGGTCGGCGCGGAAGTGGTGATCGCGGTGAATCTGAATGCGCAGCTGGTCGGCGCGCATCTTTCCACCGCAAGCCGCGAGCAGGTGCAGCGCGAAGGCGTGGAACAGCAGGCGATCAGCGCAAAGGATCGCGGCTTCTGGCAGAGAGTGCTGGCGTATTTTGAAAGCGGCGATGGCAAGGACCCCGGCTTTTTCGACGTGATCGCAGCCAGCGTCAACATCATGCAGGATCGCATCACGCGCAGCCGCATGGCTGGCGATCCGGCCGAAATGACGCTACTGCCGCGGCTCGAAGATTTCGCGCTGATGGATTTTCATCGCGCGGGCGAGGCGATCGACGAAGGCCGCCGAGTGGTCGAAGTCAACGCTGCGGAAATCCGCGCCTGGGCGCAGGTTTAACGTCGCAGCGGCTTTCAGCCGTAGCTCAAGTCACCTCAAGTCGGTGGGCCGAGCAGCGCATATTCGCCGCCTTTTTCCAGCGCAGCCTTGTATCCGGGCCGCGCATGAATGCGTTCCAGAAACGCGCTGAGTTTTGGCCGGCTGGCATCGAGATTGCCGCGCGATTTCGCGGCTTCCAGCGGAAAGCTCATCTGCACGTCGGCGGCGCTGAAGGCTTCGCCGGCAAACCAGCTGCTTTTGCCGAGTTCGCTTTCCATGTAATCGAGGTGCAGATTCAATTGCGGGTCGATGAAGGTGTTCATCACCTTGCTGCAAATGCCGCGCGCGATGGGCTTGATGAAAAATGGCATCGGCTGCGTCGGAATGAAGCCGAAAATCAGCTTCAGTAACAGCGGTGGCATCGCCGAACCTTCGGCGTAATGCAGCCAGTAGGTGTAGCGCAGACGCTCGGGAGTGCCGGGCGCGGGCGCCAGTTTGCCGTTGCCATATTTATCTACCAGGTACTCGACGATCGCGCCCGATTCCGCGACGGTGACATCGCCATCGGTAATCACCGGCGATTTGCCGAGCGGATGCACCGCGCGCAGTTCCGGCGGCGCCAGCATGGTTTTGGCATCGCGCTCGTAACGCTTGATTTCATAGGGCACGCCGAGTTCTTCGAGTAGCCAGAGTACGCGCTGCGAGCGCGAATTATTCAGATGGTGAACCGTAATCATGGCGATCCTGAATTAGAGTTTGGACCCGCACCATTCCGCATCGCCCTCAGCGAGTCAACCCTTGCTTGACTGCGTCGACGGTTTACCGGCGGGCGCAGTCGAGTATTCATTGGCGGCATCGCAAACGATAAACTGCCGTTTCGTGAAACTGCCGAGCACAACTCAAACGCTGCCCTTACTGGCAATCAGCGGCCCGACCGCTTCCGGGAAATCGGCGCTGGCTCTGGAAATCTGCGACGCGATCTCGGACCAGGCCGTTATTTGCCAGGGCGCTGAAATCATCAGCGTCGACTCCGCACAGGTTTATCGCGGCATGGATATCGGCACGGCCAAACCGGATGCGGCTGCGCGCGCAAGGGTGCCGCATCATTTACTCGATATTCTCGATCCGGCGCAGGCTTATTCCGCGGCGCGATTCGTCGAGGATGCGAATAAACTCATCGTCGAAATTCGCGCGCGCAATCATCTACCGATTCTGGTGGGCGGCACATTGCTTTATTTTCGCGCGCTGCTCGAAGGTTTGAGCGATTTACCCGCCGCCAATGCCGAATTCCGCGAGCGCCTCGAATCGGAAGCCGCAGAACTCGGCTGGGGCGCGCTGCACGCGCGGCTGGCGCAGGTTGACCCGCGCAGTGCGCTGCGGCTGCATCCGAACGACATTCAGCGCATTCAGCGGGCACTCGAAATCGCGCACTTTTCCGGCGCGCCGACGAATCAACCGCAAACCCGGACATGCGCCAGTGGTTTGCCCGGCCCGATTTTGCGGATCGCAGTGATGCCGCCGGATCGCGCAGCCTTGAGTTTGCGTATCGAAGCGCGCCTGCGGCAGATGCTGGCGGCGGGCTTTGTCGACGAGGTGGCGGCCTTGCGCGCGCGGGGCGATCTGCATCTCGGCTTGCCGTCCATGCGAGCAGTCGGTTATCGTCAACTCTGGCGTCACCTTGATGGCGAATTCGGCCTGAATGAAGCGGTTCGGCTGGGCGTTATCGCAACCCGGCAATATGCCAAACGGCAGATGACCTGGCTGCGTGGCGAGGAAAAAAAATGGCGTTGGATCGACCCCGCGGAACCTAATGCAGGTGCGCGTGTCTTTAGCTTACTGTCAGAGAGTTTATCGTGATGCGTGCTACACTTCAGTTGTCAAAAAAGCCGCTCAGGGCGGAGTCACCCAATAATTCCAATAAGGTAGTTGCCATGTCTAAAGGCCAGACTCTGCAGGAGCCGTTTCTCAACGCCCTGCGCAAAGAACGTATCCCGGTTTCGATCTACCTTGTCAACGGTATCAAGTTGCAAGGCCAGATCGAATCCTTCGACCAGTTTGTCGTGCTGCTGAAAAACACCGTCAGCCAGATGGTCTACAAGCACGCCATCTCCACCATCGTTCCGGCGCGCGCGGTGCGCATGCAGGATTCAGATGGCGATGCGGATTCCGCGGCCGACGCCGAACCGGAAAGCGCCTGATCCTCATCGATCGCCGTGCCGCGGCTGAGCGCGGGCTTGCGGGCCTCGATTGAGTAACCTTTCCGAGGCGAACGCCAAGCCGGTTGCCGGTTCGCAGAGAGCGGTGTTGGTGCATCTCGAATTCCCGAACGTGGATTTCGAGGCCGATCGGCAGGAATTCATTGAACTCGCACGATCGGCCGGCGCCGAAATCACCAGCGTCATCGGCGGTCGCCGCGATCGGCCAGACGCTGGCTTGTACGCGGGTTCCGGCAAGGTCGATGAAGTCGCCGCCGCGGTGCAGGCCAGCGGCGCCGAGCTCGCCATTTTCAATCACGATCTGTCGCCGAGCCAGGAACGTAATCTCGAAAAACATCTGCAATGCCGCGTGCTGAATCGCGCTGGATTGATCCTCGATATCTTTGCGCGCCGCGCGCGCTCGCACGAGGGCAAGTTGCAAGTCGAACTCGCGCAGCTGAATCATTTGTCGACGCGCCTGGTGCGCGGCTGGACTCACCTTGAACGCCAGAAAGGCGGTATCGGCCTGCGCGGGCCGGGCGAAACCCAGCTCGAAACCGATCGTCGTCTGGTGCGCGGACGCATCGCCACCGTCAAGCGTCATCTCGAAGAAGTGCGCGCGCGGCGTGCGCAAAATCGTCAGGGACGCGCGCGCAACGAAATCCCCACCGTATCGCTGGTCGGCTACACCAATGCCGGCAAATCGACGCTGTTCAATGCGCTCACTGGCGACGACAGCTTCGCATCGAACCAGTTATTCGCCACGCTCGACACTACCGTGCGCCGTGTGCAATTGCCGACCGGTGAAACCGCGGTGCTGGCCGATACCGTCGGCTTCGTGCGCGATCTGCCGCATGAATTGATCGCCGCGTTCCGCGCGACGCTGGAAGAATCGCGCGAAGCCAGCCTGCTGCTGCATGTGGTCGATGCGGCCGACGCCGAGCGTGTGCAGCGCATGCAGCAGGTCGATGCCGTGCTGGCGGAAATCGGCGCGCAGGACGTGCCGCGTCTGCTGGTGTTCAACAAGATCGATCTGCGCGAAGACGAAACGCCGCGGATCGAGCGCGATGAGGAAGGTCAGCCCGCGCGCGTATTCGTCTCCGCGCAAAGCGGCGCCGGCCTCGATCTGCTGCGCACCGCGATCGCCGCGCGTCTGTATCCGGATTTGATCGAAGACGATCTGCTGCTGCCGCCGAGTGCCGCGAAGCTGCGCGCACAACTGTTTGCGCTGCACGCCGTGCGTTCCGAAACCACCGAAACCGACGGCACATCGAGGCTCAAGGTGCGCTTGCCGTACTCGCGTCTGGAACGGCTGTGCCGCGAAGCCGGTGTAACGCCGCCGCCGCGTGCGGTTGCTGCAATCGCCGTCGCTTCCTAAAATCGCGCCCTCGCAAGCTGCTGCACCGAAATTGCCGGCAGGCTTTATTCTGTGCGCCGCTGCTTCCTCGAACTCGCCGCCGTCAAACATCCTCGTCAAACTTTTGAGTCCACCTAACGAAATGAATCGCAGTTGCGACGGAAGTGATTTTTGCGCGGAGCCGGTAACGAGCAACGCAGCCGAGGGCCTTGCGCGGATGTTGTCGATCGGCTGCGTGCGCAGTCGCGGATCAAGCAAACCGTTTTTTATTGCAACCCCGGCCGCGCGGATCGGAGTAAGCAATGGCCTGGAATGAACCCGGACCAGGGCGCGATCCGTGGACGCAGGGTTCCGGCGGCAAGCGCGGCGACAGCAAGCCGCCCGACCTCAGCCAGCTGCTGCAACGCCTGAAAGCACTGCTGCGCGCGCCCGGCGGCGGGCCCTCGCGCAATCTGCTGGCCGCCGCCGCCAGCCTGCTGGTGGCGATCTGGCTGCTGTCCGGTTTCTATGCGATCGATGCGAAGGATCGCGGCGCGGTTCTGCAATTCGGCGCGCTGCGCGACATCGTCGATCCCGGTCTGCACTGGCATATCCCGTGGCCGGTCGAGCGCGTCGAACGCATCGATGTCACCCAGGTGCGTCAGGCGCGCGAGCGCGCGATCTTCATCACCAAAGACGACAACCTGATCGATATCGAACTCAACGTGCAATACCACGTCGACTCGGCCGAAGATTTCCTGCTCGGCGTGAGCGATCCCGACGATACCCTGCAGAACGCGCTGACCAGCCTGCTGCGCGAAGCCGCCGGCAATCTCGGTGTCGATGCCTTGCTCGGCGACGGCCGCAACGCGCTCGCGCCGGCGATCGAAACCGCGCTGCAGCAGCGGCTCAACGAATACAAAACCGGACTGCGCGTCACCGCCGTCGCGCTGCAACAGGTGCAGCCGCCGGAAGCGGTACAAGCGGCGTTTGCCGATGCGATCAAGGCGCATGAAGATGGCGACCGGCTGCGCGAAGAAGCGCGTGCCTATGCTGAAGCGCGCCTGCCCAATGCACGCGGCGAAGCCGCACAGCGCGTCACCGAAGCCACTTCGTATCGGGATCAGGCAGTGGCGCGCGCGCAAGGTGATGTCGCCCGTTTTGAAGCGGTGCTGGAGCAGTATAAAAAAGCCCCGAAAGTCACGCGGGAACGGCTTTATCTGGACACGATGAGCGAGATTTACGGCAATACCACGAAGGTTTTGATCGATGCCGACAAGGCCAATCCGGTGATCTATCTGCCGCTCGATCAGATCGTCAAGAACGCGCAAGCCAAGCCGCCGGAACTGCCGACCGAAGCCTCTAGTCCAGCGCCGCCCGCCGCGCCGGCGCAACCTGGTGCCAGCCGCAGTTCCGGCAGCGCCAGCAGTGGCGCTGGCAACGGCGACGCCAATCGTTCACGCGACCGGGGCAACCGCTGATGAAACTGAAAGCCCCTCCGCTGCTGCCGATTGCGATCATCGCGGCCGTCTTGTTTCTGCTCGACGCCAGCTATTTCACCATCGATCAGCGAGCTATCGGCATCGTCATGCAGTTCGGCGAGATTCTGCGCATCGAAACCGAACCCGGTTTTCATCTGCGCATTCCTTACGTGCAGACGGTGAAAAAATTCGACGCACGCCTGCTGCCGGCCGAAAGCGGCGTGCAGACGATTACGACCAAGGACGAACGCGCGTTGCAGGTCGCGGCGATGACGAAATGGCGCATTGCGGATGTCGCCAAGTTCTACCGCGCCACCGCGGGCCAGCTGCGCGGCACCGACCTGATCTCGAAAGGTCTGGGACGCGCGCTGACTTCGGAGTTATCGACTCACACGATGCAGGATGCTGTGACCGGCGACGCTGCCATGCTGGCGGCCTTGAAGCAGGCCACGGTGCAGGAAACGAAAGACCTCGGCATCGACATTGTCGATGTGCAATTGAAGTCGGTCGAGCTGCCGAAAGACAACGACTACACTGCCGCGGTTTACGATCGGATGCGCGCCGAACGTCAGCGGGTGGCCGCGGAGGCGCGCGCCAACGGCAGCGAAGCGGCGCAGAAGATTCGCGCCGAAGCTGATGGCACCGCACAAACCCTGCTCGCCGAGGCGTATCGAACCGCCGAACAGTTGCGCGGCGAAGGCGATGCCAAGGCCACCCAGATTTATGCGCAGGCTTATGGGCAAGACCCGGAGTTCTTCGCGTTCTATCGTTCGCTGAACGCCTACCGCGCCTCGTTCAAGGACAAGCAGGACGTGCTGGTGCTCGAACCCAAGGGCCAGTTCTTCAAATACTTCAAGGACGAGGGGAGCAGCAAGTGATGCCGCTCCGCGCGTGCTAGCCGATGTTGCAGGACGTGTTGCGCGCCGTGGCGCTGGTTTTCCTGATCGAAGGCATCGTGCCGTTCGTTTCGCCTTCGCGCACGCGGCGCCTGTTCGCGCGCATGGCGCAGCTCGACGAGCGCGCGGTGCGCGTGCTCGGACTCACCAGCATGCTCGGCGGCGTTATCGCGCTGCAGCTGCTGCGCTGGTTCGTTTGATCGCGCCGCAGGACCGAAGCCGATGACGCGCTCATGGATGTTGCCGGAAGGCGTTGAAGAATCGCTGCCGGCGGTAGCCTGGCGCATCGAAGCACTGCGCCGGGCGCTGCTGGATCACTACCGCGCGCAAGGCTACGAGCTGATTCTGCCGCCGCTGCTGGAACATCTCGATACGCTGTTGACCGGTGCCGGCTCCGATCTCGAATCGCAGACCTTCAAGCTCACCGATCCCGCCGGCGGACGCCTGCTCGGCCTGCGCGCCGACATGACGCCGCAGGCCGCGCGCATTGCCACGCGCCATTTCGCCGATCAGCCACAGGTGCGCTTGTGCTACCTCGGCACTGTGCTGCGCACGCGGCCGGACAGCCTCGGCGGTTCGCGCGCGCCGCGTCAGGTCGGCTGCGAATATTTCGGCGAAGCGGGACTTGCGGCTGATCTCGAAATCCTGCGGCTGATGCTGGAAACGCTGCAACTCGCCGCAGTGCGCGATGTGCATCTCGATCTCGGCCATGTCGGCATCTACCGCGCGCTATCCGGCAAGCTGGGTCTTGATGCCGACGACGAAACCGCGCTGTTCGATATCCTGCAGCGCAAATCGCAGCCCGATCTGCGCGATTTCGCTGCATCGCGCCGGCTCGCCAGCGCAGCCATCGGTGGCGTTGCGGCGCTGATGGAGTTGAACGGCGATGTCACCGTGTTGCAGCGTGCGCGCGCGACACTAGACGTCGGCGAAACCGCGATTGCACAGGCCTTGGTCGCGTTGGAACAAGCCGCGCGGGAACTGGCGAAGATTGCGCCGACAGTGCCTCTGCATATCGATCTTGCCGAATTGCGCGGCTATCGTTATCAGACCGGACTGGTGTTCGCGGCGTTCGCGCCGGGGCATGGCCGCGAACTGGCACGCGGCGGCCGTTACGATGGCGTCGGCGGTGAGCTGGGCAAGCCACGGCCGGCGACGGGCTTTTCCGCTGATGTGAATGAATTGCTGCGTCTGGGCGTCGAGCCCGATATTTTTTAGTCTTCGGCGTGGCTTTGAGCGCGCTTTCTAACTGCAGATTTTTGGACGGGCGCAGTCCGCGATCGACGCGCCGATTTACGGAATAGGTGAATCAAGAAATGGGTAAATCAGTGGTTGTCATCGGCGCGCAATGGGGCGACGAAGGCAAGGGAAAGATCGTCGATCTGCTGACCGACAAGGTACAGGCCGTGGTGCGCTTTCAAGGCGGCCATAACGCCGGCCATACGCTGGTTATCAACGGCGTCAAGACCGCACTGAACCTGATTCCGTCCGGCATCATGCGGCCCGGCGTGGCTTGCCTCATCGGCAACGGCGTGGTGGTATCGCTGCCGGATTTGATCCGCGAAATCGAAAAGGTCGAGGCCACCGGTGCTTCGGTGCGCGATCGTCTGAAAATTTCCGAAGCCTGCCCGCTGGTTTTGCCGGTACATGCCAAGCTGGATCAGGCCCGCGAACTGGCGCGCGGCGAGCACAAGATCGGTACCACCGGCAAGGGCATTGGCCCGGCGTACGAGGACAAGGTTGCGCGCCGCGCAGTGCGTATCGGCGATCTGTTTCATCGTGAGCAACTCGCCGCCAAGCTCGGCGAACTGCTCGGCTATCACAATTTCGTGCTGCAGAATTTCTACAAGGAAACGCCTGTCGATTTTCAGGCCACACTCGATGCGCTGCTTGGCTATGCCGAAGTGATCCGGCCGATGGTGGCCGATGTCACCGAACTGCTGCGGCTGCAACTGGCGAAGGGCGACAACGTGCTGTTTGAAGGCGCCCAGGGCGCGCTGCTCGATGTCGATCACGGCACCTATCCTTACGTCACTTCGAGCAACACTACGGCGGGTGGTGCGGCCACCGGTTCCGGCGTGGGGCCGCGCAATCTCGATTACGTGCTGGGCATCGTCAAGGCCTATGCCACGCGTGTTGGCTCCGGACCGTTTCCAACCGAGCAGGAAAACGATATCGGCCAGTTGATCCGCACCAAGGGCGCGGAATTCGGCACGGTGACGGGACGTCCGCGGCGTTGCGGCTGGTTCGACGCGGTAGCTGCGCGCCGTTCGATCTTCAACAACAGTGTTTCGGGGCTGTGTGTGACCAAGCTCGACGTGCTCGATGGCATGCAAACGGTGCGCATCTGCATCGGCTACCGGGTGGATGGCCAGCCAGTCGAGACCTTGCCGATCGGTGCGGAAGGTTTCGCCAATATTGAGCCGGTTTACGAAGATTTGCCGGGCTGGAGCGAATCGACTTTCGGCGTCACGCATTACGATGCGCTGCCGCAAAACGCACGGCTTTACCTGCGGCGCATGGAAGAAGTTTCCGGCGCCGAAGTGGCGATTATTTCCACCGGGCCGGATCGTGAGCATACGATTGTGCTGCGCAATCCGTTCGGCTGATCTGCGCTCGAAAAACGAACGGATGACGGCGACCCCTCGAAGCACTTACAGTGCAGGCGCAGAGGCGCCGCAATCAGTGTGCGCTCGCCACCGGAGCAGATGATGAGTAAAGGTCTCGACAGTAAAAAAACTGAGAAGAAAAAGCCGGCCAAAACGATGAAGGAAAAAAAACAGGCGAAAAAGGAAAAGAAAGCCGGGCGCTAACACCGGGCCACATGCCAGCGAACTCTGCCACTCAAGCTTGAGGGGCTGGCGTCTGGTCGAATCCCTGCAGGTTGATTTCAGACTGGCGCCGGCTCACGTATTCGAAAAACCGGGCGGCCGGCAAAGCCTTCGAGAATAGCCAGCCTTGACCCAGCTTGACGCCGAGTTTGCGCACGTAATCGAGCTGCTCCAGGGTTTCGATGCCTTCGGCCACCATGCCGAGCCGCAGCCGTTTAGCGATATCCACGGTGGCGTCGACCAGGCTGGCATTGATCGCATCCCGGCCGATCGACTGGATGAAATAGCGGTCGATCTTCAAATAATCGAACGGATATTGCGTGAGATATCGCAGGCTGGCATAGCCGGTTCCAAAATCGTCGAGCGCCAGCAGCGCACCGGTGCCGCGCATTTTTTGCAGCGTTCCGAATACATCGACATGGCTGCCGTGCAGCAATTCCTGCTCGGTGATTTCAAAAATGATCTGCTGCGGCAGGATGCCTTCACTGAAGATCGTCTGGATCGTATCGAGCAGAGTCGGGTCGAGAATATGGCGCGCGCTCAGGTTGATCGAGATGTGATAGCCGGGGTATTCGTTCATCAGCCCGTGCATTTCGTCGTTGATCCGCCGCATCAGCCATGCGGTCAATGGAATCACGAAGCCGCTTTGCTCGGCGATCGGAATGAAGACTTCGGGCGATACCCAGCCGCGATCCGGATGTTGCCAGCGCAGCAGCGCTTCCGCGCCGACACAGGCCCCGGTTTCGATGTCGATGACCGGCTGATAATGCACCTGGAACTCGCCATTGGCCAGCCCGTCGCGCAATTCGGAGTCCTTCGCAAACAGGCGTAAAACGCCTCTGAATACCAGGAAAATCAGCAATCCGGAGACGGCCAGGCCAGCCAGAAAATACAGCGTCAACGCCCAGGCATTGGCTTTCAGCGCCGCCTCGCGCGAGGTGGTGACGACGACGTGAATCGGGAATCGCACCGACAGCAGCAGGCTCGATTGCAAATCTTCCGCGGTGTTTTGCGGCGTACCGAAATGCCAGCCGTACTCGGCGAGCGGCGCGTAATTCTGGCCGAGAAGCTGCACCGCAACCCGCTGGTCATCGAGCAGCGGTTCGAGCGTTTCGCTGAAGCGGATCGGATTGATGAGCAAGGCCAGCGCCAGATCTTTTTGCAGCGGATACGACGCCACGATCGACGAATACAGCGGCAGCACGGTATTCGGTGCGGCGATATCGAGCGCTACTTTCGGCAGCGGCAAGTTGCCGGTCGGCAGGTCTGCGTTGGTACTGGCGAGGCTATCGCCCGCACATTTCACCGTGCCGCCGCCGATCAACACCGCTTCGCGGGTGTAGAGATCGTTATGGTTGGCCTGTGCCAACGCCACTTGCGTCTTCAGATCGCACTCGGCATCCACCGCGACGATGAGCTTGCGCAAGGTGGCGTCGGCATCGCTGAAAATCGCTTCTGCGCGTTGCAGCGCAAGCCTGGCGTAACGCGCTCGCTGCTGATCCGTTTCCCGCAGGATTTCCCAATAGCCGAAGCTCACGGATAACAGCGGCGGCAACAGACTCGCCGCGACCGTGGTCACCACCAACAGCAGCCGTCTGCGCTGTCGATGATTCATCTAATCAAAGCCATCAAGTCTGCTGCTGCATGGATTGCCCTAAAACTTAGGCATGCGCCCCGGTTGATCTGCCAAGCTTCGCCCCTGAGCGAGCCCCCGATATCATTGCAGCGAATTTACCCTGCGCGGCGTCTACATGCCAGTAAAATCTAGCCTCCGCGAGCGAAATATATTGAGTCTGCCGGCGGTAACTCCACGGCCGCAAATCCTCCGAAAATCCAGTCGGCTTCCGCTCAGGAGGAGCAGCTGACTTCGATATGCCGCAATTCCGTGGGCGGCTCCGCCGCGTAAGCCGCGTGTTCCGGCTGTTCGTCGAAGGGTCGTTGCAGCAGCGTGAACAGCCGCTCGATTTCGCCGGCATCGCCGTGCTCGGCGGCGGTAATTGCTGCCTGCGCCAGATGATTGCGCAGCACGTATTTCGGATTCACCACGTTCATTCGCAGGCTGCGTTCGGCGTCGTCGGATTGCTCGCTGCGCAGGCGCTGGCGATAGTCTGCAAGCCACTTATCGAAGCGTTCGAGATCGGCGATTTCGTCGCGCAGCTCCGTCGCCAACGCATCGTCGGCTGTACGAAACCGGGCCAGATTGCGGAAGCTGCGGGTGAAGTCGGAATGCCCGGTTTCCAGAATCGACAGATAGCGATTGATCAGTTCCCGATCGTCGTCGCGCGCGTCGCGCAGGCCGAGTTTCTGGCGCCAGGCGCGGGTCATCGCGTCGGTGTAAAGCGCCGGATAGCGATCGAGGATTTCGGTGGCGATTTCGACTGCCGCTTCCGGTTTTTGCGCCAGCAAGGGCAGCGTGGCTTGCAGCAGCCGCGAGCAATTCCAGTGGCCGATGACTGGCTGCTGATCGTAGGCGTAGCGGCCGCCTTCGTCGGTGTGATTGCAGATGTGATGCGAATCGAAAGCGTCGATGAAACCGAACGGGCCGTAATCGAGCGTCAAGCCCAGCACCGAAAAATTATCCGTATTCATCACGCCGTGGCAAAAGCCGACCGCCTGCCAAGCCGCCAGCAGCCGTGCGGTTCGCGCCACCACCTCGCCGAGCCAGTCGGCATATCGATTCGGGCTTGCTGCGAATTCCGGAAAATTCTGCTCGATGACGTGATCCGCCAGCGGTGCCAGTTGCGCGTGATCATCCCGATAATAGAAATACTCGAAATGGCCGAAGCGCACCAGACTCGGCGCGACACGACACACCACCGCCGCCGTTTCAAGGGTTTCGCGCCGCACCGGCTGCGGCGAACTCACCAGACTGAGTGCGCGCGTGGTCGGAATGCCGAGCGCGTGCATCGCCTCCGAACACAGATATTCGCGAATCGACGAACGCAACACCGCGCGGCCATCTGCGAAGCGCGAGTATGGCGTCGGGCCGCTGCCCTTGAGTTGCAGTTCGCGGCGTTCGCCGGCTGGCGTGGCGATCTCGGCGATCAGATGCGCGCGGCCATCGCCCAGCCGCGGTACCCAGGTGCCGAATTGATGGCCGCCGTAAACCGAACTGATCGATTCATATCCCGGCCACGCGCGATTGCCGGCCATCGTCTCGACGAATTCCGGGCACGCTGACGCAGCCTCGTCGATACCGAGTTCGGCGGCCAGTTGTAAGTTGACATGCAGCAGCCGCGGTGCGGGCAAAGGCGTCGTCGGCACCGAGGTGACATAAGGCGCGCCGAGCGCAGAGTAAGCAGGCATCAACGTCGGTTTGCTCAAACCGGGCAGCTGAATCTCGGGCGGGTGGTTCATGCGTGTTCGGACAATAGCGCCGGTGTTGGCAATTGCAATCGTAAGGTTGATTGCCTGCGTAATGCTGCAAGCCAATCAAAGGTTAACAGGCAGTTAAAGCGCTTGAGCCAGCGCGTTTGCGACGCGGATTACAGGCGGATTTTGAGCCCGATTTTGCGCGCGATGTCGGTGGCAGGGAACGTCGCGCAAGCGGATCGGTCCTAGCGCGGCAGCGGTTGATCGCCGCGCGACCTCGCGCAAGCGAACTCCCGTCGATTACAACACAAGGAAATCGAAATGTTATTCGGCAACAGTTACTATGGAATTTTTGGAATACTGGTTCTGATCGTCGATATTTTTGCGATCCTGAACATTCTGCAAAGCAGCGCGGATAATCTGAAGAAGGCGATCTGGGTCGTGGTGATTCTGGCGCTGCCGGTGCTCGGCGTGATTCTCTGGTATCTGTTCGGGCCACGCGGCGGACGTTCCGGAGTGTAGTTCGGCAGACTTCAAGGTTTCACCCGTTTTGCAACACAAGAGGTAGCCATTGTTGAGCCCTGAACAGCAGCAGCAACTCGAAGCCGCGGCGTTCCGGCGGCTGTTGCAACATCTGGATTCGCGCAAGGAAGTGCAGAACATCGAGCTGATGAATCTGGCCGGGTTCTGCCGTAATTGCCTGTCGAAATGGTATCGGCAAGCGGCGCTTGATGCGGGCATCGAAGTCAGCGACGAGCAGGCGCGAGAGCGCGTTTACGGCATGCCGTATTCCGAGTGGAAAGAAAAATATCAAAAGTGAGCGCTTGGCCGTAGCGCGTCGCCGGGAATTGGTTGTGTGCGTTTTCGATTGGTTTTCTGTCGACTTTCCATTGGCTTTCTTATTGTCTTTTTGGGGCCATCAAGCAGCGTGGAAAGTTCTCGGCTAGTCTTGTTATAGGCGTTGATCCGGGTTCAGGTTTTGTTCGCGTGAATCGGCGACGCGCCGCACTCAAGGCTTGGGGAAAGGGATATGAAAAATCGCTCGGCGAAATCGAAATTGCGCCTGATGATGCTGGCCTGCGCAGCGGTTCCGGCGTTCATGTGCGCGCCGAATTCTGCTGGCGCCGCAGCGGATGCGGAGCTGCAAAAAGTGGTCGACTGTATGCGGGCGAATGTGCCTTCGAGCGTGCGCATCCAGGAAATCGAACTGGATGTCACCGATCGCAGCGGCAGTCCGCGTACGCTCAAGGGCCGCCTGTTTGCGATGACCGAAAACGGTTTGATCCGCGCATCGCTGCGAATTTCCTCGCCATCGGATTTGTCTGGCGCGGGTTATCTGGTGCGTGAAACGCCGCCCGATCATGGCGACCAGATGTACATGTATCTGCCATCGATGAATCGCGTGCGGCGCATCAGCGGCGGCTCGGCGGATGGCGCCATGCTCGGCACCGATTTCAGCTACAACGACATCAAGCAGATCGAAAGCGCGTTCGATGGCAGTGAGCCGGTTCTGGAAGCGCCGGCGGCGATCGAAAATCGGCCCGTGTATGTCCTGCGGCTGAAAACCAAACCCGCGCAGGACTCGCGTTATACGACGATGCGTAGCTGGATCGACCAGAAATCCTGCGTCGCGCTGAAGGTTGATTTTTATGAAGGCGACAAGGTCAGCAAAGAGTTGACCGCACCGGCGTCTGCGCTGCAGCAGTCCGGAAAATACTGGTATCTGTCGCAGATGCAGATGCGCGATCTGAAGGAAAACACCGCGACCACGCTGAAGGTTCTGGGCGTCACCAGCGGCACTGATCTGCCGTCGCGCTATTTCGATCCGAACGCCTTTTATCTCGGCAACTGACCGGCGATGTTCGCGCTGCTGCACTGGTTGGCTCAACGCCCACGCAGCGTGCTCGGCACGGCCATGCTGATTTCGCTGGTAGCCGCCGCCACGTGTTTTGATTGGCCGAGCCTGACGCCGCGGTTTCATGTCGACCCTTCCGCCGAAGCGCTGCTGCCGGAAAATGATAACGATCGGGCCTTGCTTTCGCAGGTGAGGCATCTGTTCGGCGAGGATGATCCGGTGATCGTCGCTGTGCAATTCGCGCCCGACGTGTTCAACGACGCCAATCTCGCGGCGATCGCAAAATTGACGGCATGCTTCAAGAAAGTCGACGGTGTGCAAGGCGTTTTTTCACTGGCGACGGCGCCGAATATCGCTACCCAGGGTGATGAGGTCACGCTCACCACGTTCACCGAACAGGCGCGTGCCGAGCCGCAGAGTATCGGCGGATTCGCGGCCCAGCTCGAAGCCAATCCGCTGTATCGCGGCACGCTGGTTTCCAACGATGGCAAGGTCGCCGCGTTTGCGCTGAGCATGCCGCGGATGACGCCGCACGAATATACGCAGCGCGATATCGATCCGCAGCTGCGCGCCTTGGCGAAAAAAATAGTGCCCGGCGCGCAGGTCTGGATCACCGGTACCTTGCCGATCCGCTCCGCCACCGGCCTGGCGCTGGCGAAAACCCTGCGCTTCACCGTGCCAGCGGTGTTCGGCCTGGTTTCGATTCTGTTGATCGCCACTTTCCGCAGCATCCGCGCGGCATTTGCAGCGCTCTCGACGGTGGCGATGGCCTTGATCTGGACTATTGCCACGGCAGTGCTGCTGAATATCCAGTTCAATCTGGTCACCGCGCTGGTGCCGCCGCTGGTCATCACCATCGGCTTGTCGTACACGATCCATCTGCTGTCTGCATATTTCTTTTCACGCCAGCTGGTGCCGCTGGTCGACAAAAAAAAACGCTCCGAATGGGTGATGAACCGCATCGGTGTCGGTCTGCTGATTTCGACGACCACCACCATCATCGGCTTCCTGTCGCTGATGCTGAACCCGCTGCAAGCGATCCGCGAATTCGCATTGCTCTCCAGTCTCGGCACGCTGTATGTGGCGCTGCTGACGTTCATCGTGCTGCCGCCGTTCCTGAACACCGTCGGCTGCTCGCGCGAAGCGCCGTCGTTTGGTCAGCGTTTATTCGTACGCTGGGGCGCGTGGCTGGCGGAATTCGATACGCGCTGGCGTGTGCCGATCATCCTGATTGCAGCGCTGCTGCTACCGCTGAATCTGTGGTTCGCCTCGCACATCCGCACCGGTGCGGATTACATCGCCAGCTTCGATAAAGGCACTGCGGTGCGTGAGGATTTTGAAACCATCAACCGCATCTTCAACGGCGCCAACGTGGTCTCGATTTTCGTCGATACGCATGTCAACGAAACGCTCACCGATCCGCAGCAGATCGCCGCACTCGACGCTCTTGAAACCTGGCTGCGCGCGCAGCCGGAAGTCGGCGGCGTGGTGTCGTATGTCGATCATCTGAAGCTGTTGAATCAGGCGCTCAACGACAACGATCCGAAGTTTTTTGCGGTGCCGGAGACGGCCGGTGCTGTGAAGCAGATTCTGGTGTTCGGCGGCGGCGACCAGATTCAGCATCTGGTCGATCCGCGCTTCCGTTCCGCGGTGCTGACCGCGCGCATCAATGTCGATGGCTCGCTGCTGATCGGCGATTTCCTCAAGCGGCTCGATGCGCGTCTCGCCGAGCTGCCGCCGCCGCTCGCAGCGCAAGTCACCGGCTCGTCGGTGATCGCCACACGCGCGGTAAACGCCATTGCCAGCGGGCATCTGCGCGCGATCGGCATCGCCACGCTGGCGATCTGGCTGGTGCTGTCGCTGATGTTCACCTCGCTCCGCGCCGGCCTTCTGGCAACGCTACCGAATCTGATTCCGATCTCGGTTTATTTCGGCACGCTCGGGCTGCTGCATATCAATTTGAACCCGACCACCAGTCTGGTCGCCTGCATCGTGCTCGGCATCGCGGTGAACGATACCGTGCATTTTCTCGCGCGCTTCAACGCCGATGCGCGCGAAGTCGGTTCGGAGACCGGCGCGATCGCCTCGGCCTTGTCGTCGGTGCTGCGGCCGATCACGCTGGCCACTGCCGCGCTCTGCATCGGCTTCCTCGTTTTTACCGGCAGCGGCCTGCACAATCAGGTGCAGTTCGGTGTACTCGCGGCATGGACCCTGCTGGTCGCCTGGTTCGCGGATATGACGCTGACACCGGCGCTCGGCTCGCGGCTGCGCATCGTCACCCTGTGGGATTTGCTGCTGCTCGATCTCGGCCGCAGCCCGCAGCACACGATTCCGCTGCTGTCCGGTTTGTCGTCGCGGCAGGCGCGCGTGTTCGCTTTGCTGTCGCGCATGGAAAAAGTGCCGGAGCGCACGCGGCTGATCCAGGAAGGCGATCTGGCGCGCGATATCTACGTCATCATCGATGGCCAGGTCGACGTCAATCTCGATCGGGAAGACAGTCGAACGAAGCTTGCCAGCCTCGGTCGCGGCGCAGTGATCGGCGAAGCCGGCTACTTCGGCCAGCGCCGCACGGCCAGCATCGATACGGTCACGCCGGTGCGCGTGCTGCGTTTCGATTCGCAGGATCTCGAAGGTCTGCGTCTGCGGCATCCGCGCATTGCCGCGATCATTTTTCGCAATCTGAACCGGGTGCAGGCCGAGCGCATCGCCAACATGACGGCGATGGTGCGCTAAAGCGCTCGGCTAGTTTTGAATAGAGGCTCGTTCGATGTTGAACCCGCATTGATTGCGCATTGATGAGTCGCTGAATCGGCGATTGCTCTCGCCACTCTCGCTCGGCATTCCGGTTGCGCTGGCCCGAACGATTCCCAAAGATTGGATGACACGACGCCGCCCGTTCATCGGCTAAACTCGCGCCTCAAAATAATTTCCCCAATGCCTGATGTGGGTCGCAGGCGGCTTGGGCATCCACGGAGCGAATTCATGAGTTTGAAAGGCAAGACGCTGTTCATCACCGGCGGCAGCCGCGGCATTGGCCTGGCGATTGCGCTGCGCGCGGCGCGCGATGGCGCCAACGTGGCGATCGCGGCGAAAACCGCGGAGCCGAATCCGAAACTGGCGGGCACCATTTTCAGTTCGGTGGAAGCGATCGACGCGGCCGGCGGCAAGGGCTTGCCGATCCAGTGCGATATCCGCGAAGAAGCCCAGGTGGTCGCCGCACTCAAGCAGACGGCGGACCAGTTCGGCGGCATCGACATCCTCATCAACAACGCCAGCGCGATCAGCCTCACCGGCACGCTGGCGACCGACATGAAGCGCTACGACTTGATGAACGGCATCAATGCGCGCGGCACCTTCATGACCGGCAAGTATGCGGTTCCCTATCTTAAAAATGCGGCAAATCCGCACATTCTCACGCTGAGCCCGCCGCTCGACATGAAGCCGAAATGGTTCGGCCCGCACGTCGCGTATTCGATGGCGAAATACGGCATGAGCCTGTGTACGCTGGCCTGGGCCGAGGAGTTTCGCAAGGATGGCATCGCCGCCAACGCGCTGTGGCCGCGCACCTTGATCGCCACCGCCGCGGTAAACATGCTCGGCGGCGATAAATTCATGAGCCGCAGCCGCACGCCGGAAATCATGGCCGATGCCGCGTATGTGATTCTGACGCAGCCTGCGCGCGAATTCACCGGCAATTTCTGCATCGACGATGTCGTGCTGCACGACAAGGCCGGCATCCGCGATTTCAGTGCCTACGCCGCCGTGCCGGGTACGCCGACTGCAAAACTGCTGCCGGATTTCTTCGTGCCGGACGACACGCCGAAGATCGATTAGTCCTTGAGTTCAGGCCGGATATCAATGGCGCGCGGCTGGGGACGCGAAGCGGATTTCGCGGCGGACAACGAAGATCAAATTGCGCGCGCTGGCATCGCGCGTTCCGCCTACATCACGCGCGCGGGCTACGAGCGCCTGCGCGCGGAGTATCAGCAGCTTTGGGGTGTGCGACGGCCCGAAGTGGTGCGCGCGCTGGCAGCGGCGGCGGCCGAAGGCGATCGCTCCGAAAACGCCGAGTACATCTATCGCAAGAAGGAACTGCGCGAACTCGATCGCCGCGTGCGTTATCTGCAGCAGCGCCTGCCCGAATTGAAAGTGGTGGACCGGCCGCCGGCGGATGCCAGCCGCATCTTCTTCGGCGCGCGCGTGGAACTGCGCGATAGCGAGAATGCACCGCGCCGCTATCGCATCGTCGGCGCCGATGAAATCGATTTCGAGCCGGGCTACATCAGTGTCGATTCACCGATGGCGCGTGCGCTGCTGAAGAAAAAAACCGGCGATGTCATCGCGCTCAAATTGCCGGTCGGCGAGCGCGAATTCGAGGTCGTCAGTGTGGCTTATTCGGAGTGACCAGCAATCATCGCATGAGCTTGGCAGCGAAGGCAGTCTGCAAGTTGCCAGCGCGCGCAATACCGAGCGCGCAGTATTCTCAACAGCATTCGTGAGATGAGTTTTAATCGAGTGCGAAAGCTCGGGGTAGCCGCACCTCACTCCGTCGGCAGCAAATCCTTCAGCACGCGCCAGCCGCCGTCTACCGAATACACTCGCGTGTAGCCCATGTTTTGCAGCGCATCTGCCGCCAGCGCGGAGCGAAAACCGCCGCCGCAATACAGATAGAGCGGCTCGGATTTATCCGGATGTTTGGCTTCGATATCGCGCTCGATCACGCCCTTGCCGATCCACTCCGCGCCTTTCACATGACCCGCCGCGAATTCGCTTTCTTCGCGGGTGTCGATCACCGCGGCCTGCGGATGTTTCTGCAGAATTTCCACCAGCTGCGGCGAGTTGATTTCCTTGATGCGCCCGCGTGCGGCATTGACCAGCGCCAGAAAAGCGGACGAATGAGTGGCAGCCATCGAATCCTCCTCCTAAATAAACGGTGATCAAGCCTTGAACTAACCGTGAATGAGGCGTTCAGCGTAACCAAGATCGCGGCTGATTTGTATCGCCGCATGCGTTTCATGCGTTGTGCCATGACGAGCGCCTTGCGACTGGCCTCAGCGCCGCCGGTCTGCGGACTCGCGTCACTGCCGGTTGGCTTTCCGCGCGTCACTATTTGCGCTGCGATGCCGATGGGATGAATTTCCCCGGTGCCGCGGCGCGAAGCAGGCTGTACATTCGGCGTATTCATCGCCGATAGTGACCAAAGTTTGCGGCGATCAAAAATGGAGGCGGCGGTATTGATGAACAGCGTTCCAGGAAAACTGTCGGTAGTGCTCTGCGGTTTCGTCTGCGGCTTGCTGCCTTTGCTGGCATCGGCGCAGAGCGCGGGTTCACCGGCGATCGATGCTGCTGCCAACGCCAACAAGGCCGCACGCGCTGCGCAAAGCCAGATCGATCAGCTCGACGACCAGACGCGCGCGCTGCTGGAACGCTATCGCGCCGCGGTTTGGCAGGCGCAGCAGCTGCGTGTGTATGCCGAACAGGTCGAGCCTTTGCTGGCGACTCAGGATGCCGAAAAGGCTGCGCTGCAAAACCAGGCACGCGAAGCCGATGGCACCGCCAAGGACATCCTGCCGCTGATGCTGCGGATGGTCGATAGCCTGGCGAAATTCGTCGCACTCGATCTGCCGTTCCTGCAAGCCGAGCGGCGCGATCGCATCGACAGCCTGAAAAAACTGATGGCCGACCCTGCCACGCCGCTGGCGGAAAAGTATCGCCGCATTCTCGAAGCTTATCGCGTCGAAGCCGACTATGGCCGCAGCTTCGGCGCCGAGCGTCTTCAGTTGTCGCTGGCGGAGGTGAAGCATGTGGTCGACGTGCTGCACGTCGGCCGCGTCGCGCTGCTGTACGTCACGCCGGATGGTGCCGACACCGGTTATTGGGATGCCGCGGCGAAGCAGTGGCATTCGCTGGGCGGCAGCTATCGCGCCGGCATCCGCGAGGGTTTGCGCATCGCCCGTGAAACCGCTGCGCCAGAAGTTCTGGTGTTGCCGGTGCCGGCTGCGGTGGCGTCTGCGCAGGTCTCGCTAGATGGCGATTCACAACATCAAACCGGATCAGCATTTGCCAACCTAGATACGATCGGCCGCCAAGGCCTGTATTTGCTGCATGTTGCGTTGAATACACTCGTCGCCAGCGCACAGGCTGCACCGGCCGGCAATGCGCAAGGTATCGACGATCTGCTCAAACAGATTCGGGATTCCGCACAGGCCAGCGCGCGCATCGATGCCGACCGCGAGCAGCGCTTCATCAAGAACAAGAACGATCAGGCCGCGCAATTGGCACAGGCCGAAGCCGAACAGCACACTGCGCAGGCCAAGGCCGATGGTATCCGCTCGCGCTACGAATCGGGCGCGAAGGAACTCGCGGCCTTGAAGCAGCAACTCACCGGGCAGGTCGGCGATGTCGCGCAGATTTATGCCGCCGTGCGCGAAACGGCGGCCGAATACAAAGGCATCGCCAACGATTCTTTTTTGACCGCGCAATATCCCGAACGCCTGCAATTACTGGACAAACTGGCCGCGCCGGATTCCACGCCGAGCGAGCGCGATCTGGAAGGTTTCTGGTTCGTGCTGCAGCAGGAAATGAGCGAGAACGGCAAGGTCGTGCGGTTCCCGGCCACGCTGATCGGCAGCGATGGTCAGCCACAAAAATCCAAGATTACGCGCATCGGCACATTCACCGCATTCGACGATAAAGGCCAGTATTTGTTGATGCAAAACGGTAGTCTGGTGTTACCGGAGCGGCAAACGCAGGACACCGGCCTGGCGAAGCACTTCAGCGAAACTGGCGGCTGGCAGCCGATGGCGATCGATCCCACGCGCGGCAATCTGCTCGCGCTCGAAGCCCAGCGCCCGCAGCTGATCGATCGCATTCGGCAGGGCGGCGTGGTCGGGTACGTCATCATTCTGCTGGGTTTGATCGGTGTTGGACTCGCCGGGTTCCAGCTGTGGTACCTGACCACCATCGGTGCGCGCATGAACCGGCAGTTGCAGAATCTCAAGCAACCACTGCGCGACAATCCGCTCGGCCGCGTGCTGGCCTCGCTCAGCGACTTCAGCGCCGAGCGCGATCCGGAAGTGCTGGAGACGCGGCTGTCCGAAGCGGTGCTGCGCGAAGTGCCGCGCATCGAACGCTTCCAGCCATTCCTGCGCATGATCGTCGCGGCCGGCCCGCTGCTCGGCCTGCTCGGCACCGTCACCGGCATGATCATCACATTCCAGGTGATTACCGAAGTCGGCGCGGGCGATCCGAAAGTGATGGCCGGCGGCATTTCGCAGGCCATGATTTCCACCGTGCTGGGCCTGCTGATCGCCATTCCGATCCTGTTCATCAACAGCGTTTTGAGTGCGCGCTCGCGCATGCTGGTGCAGATTCTCGACGAGCAGAGCGCCGGCCTGCTTGCGCGCGAACTGGAGCGGGCTAATGTGGGCTGAGCTGTTGAACGTGGCGGACGCCGGCCTGCGCGCGCCGTTCGATTCGGTCGGCGAATTCTTCCATCTCGGCGGCTGGGTGCTGAAATGGATCGTGCTCGCCGCACTGGTGTTGTGGACGCTCATCATCGAACGCTACTGGTATCTGAAGCGCGTGCTGCCGCAGGAAATCGCTGCACGCAAAGCCGAATGGAAAGCACGCCGCGAGCGCCGCTCGTGGACTGCGCGCCGCATCCGCGAGCAGCTCATTTCCGAATTGAAAGTCGGCATGAACTGGAGCCTGCCGCTGATCCGCGTGATCGTTCCGCTGGCGCCGCTACTCGGTTTGCTGGGCACCGTCACCGGCATGCTCGAAGTGTTCGACGCGATGACTGCGCAGGGCCAGAGCGATGTGCGCGCAATGGCCAACGGCGTTTCGCACGCGATGATCTCCACGCTCGCCGGCATCGTCGTCAGCCTCAACGGCCTGTATTTTTCCGTGCAGTTGAGCACACGAATCCACACGCTTTCCGAGCGCCTGCCGGACCAGCTGCGCAGCGAGCCGCTGACATGAAAATACGCCGCCACTCCGCACAGCCCGAAGACGTGCATATCGATCTCGCGCCGATGCTGGATTTTTTCCTGAACCTGCTGATCTTTTTCATCATCAGCGCTGCCTTCGTCAGCGAAGCCGGCATCAAGGTGCATCGGCCCAGTGCGAAGACCGCAACCAAGGTCGATAACGCCAGCATCTTCGTGGCGATTTCGGCGGCGGGCGAGATTTATGTCGATCGTCAGCATGTCGATATCCGCCTGCTGCGTACCACGCTCGAACGCCTGCGCGCACAGAAGCCGCAGGCGCCGGTGGTGATCCAGGCCGACCGCGATGCGCATGCAGGTCTGGTCGTCGAAGCGATGGATCAGGCGCGGCTCGCCGGCGTGCAGGATGTCGCCATCGCCGCAATGCCTGCTGGCGCTGAAACCAGCGCGCCCGGCACGCCTTGAAATGAATCGCGTCGAAGTCGCAATCGATGCGCGCGCCAAAACTCGGGCCCGCGCGCGGCCAAGCACCGAGGCTTGGCGCTGGCTCGCGGCACCACTCGTTGCCGTCGTCATCGTTACGCTGCTGTTGATCCTGATGCGCTGGCTGATCCGCGCGCCGGAAGGTTCACGCAAGCCTGCAGACGACGTGCCCGCCGTCGAAATGGTTCGCGTGCAGCCGCATCAGGACGCGCCGGAACCAGCGCAAAGCTTGCCCGCACAGGCGGCATTGCCCGCACCTTCTGCGCCGCCTTCGCTGGCACGGCCGTCGCTGCCGAGCATCAGCGCGCCTGCCATCGTTATCGCTGCGCCCACGGTCGATATCAACATCGCCAATGCCGGTGCCGCGTTGACGCTCGGCAATGGCGCCGGCTTAGCCGGCTCCGGTTCGTTCGGCGGCTTTGCCGGCGGCGGAGATGGCGGCAATGGTTCCGGCGTTGGCAGCGGCGAAGGCTTCAACGGCAAGCCGCTGGTGCCGCTTTCCACTGCCCGCCCGCAAATGCCCGATTGGGCCTGCAAGCAGAAGATCAAGGGCTGGGTGGAAGTGGTGTTCTCGGTGATGCCGAACGGGCGTGTGCAGAACGTCAAGATCGTCGATGCACAGCCGCGCGGCGTGTATGAAACAGCGGCGATCGAGAGTGTCTCGAACTGGATTTATGAGTCGGCGAAGCAGGTACGGGAAGTCAAGCAACGAGTCGAGATGGATCCAGCGGATTGTGCTTATAACTATCGATAACTGCATCATGAAGCAATCACTTCACGCTTTGAGTTTATTTCTAGTTCCAGTAATTGCGTCAGCTTCTCCTCACAACTACATTGGAGTTGATACCGATTCTGCTAAAGCCCCGTTGAATTGCACCATAGAAGCAAGTGGTTTGATATCTGATAAGCACAGCTTTGATGAAGTCACTTGTTTGGGTCAAAAAATGATCTGGCTCGACTATAAAAGGCGGGTAAATCGAGAGTTGCGCTATTCCTTAAATCCGGGCGAGTCGCTATTGGATCAGATGCTTTGTGGATATCGGGATCGTCGCCGATATGAAGGCCATCTTTGGGCAATTGGTAAATGGATAGATCGAACCAGCGGTGGAGGCGAGGCGAGATCGCTTCGGCTCGCGTGGCTTGCCGAAATCGACTATGGCGGCTTTAAGATTTCGCGTGTACCAACAAAATTAATCGTTTGTTCGATCGATGATTCATAGGAACACTAAAAATGTAGGGTGGGCAAAGCGCAGCGTGCCCATGCTGTTGCATGCGGTAGATGCGAAGCGAAGCTCGCCATCGTTTGCTGAAAGCTTTGGTTCCGACCCTGCCGGGCGGGTTATTTTCTTTGATGCACGTCCAAGAAACTCGCGAAAGAAAGCGTGCCCCCGTCGTTGCGTCCTGAAGCACGAAAAGCTGTGCTTCACGACTCCCTGCGCTTCTCGCCCGTGCCGAGCTTTCCGACGCGACATCCTTGTCGCGGCTGAAAGGCTTCGGCTCCTGCCTCGACCGCTGCGCGGCCTATTCGTCGCGGGCTGCGATGCCCGGCGCACTCGATGGGAGGGTGAATCAAAAGCAAAAGAGCTTTTGTTTTTCGCCTTTGTCTTTGCTTTTGATCTTGGTCCCCTCTGGATTGTGCCGAGTATCGCAGCGCAGACGGGATGCGATCGTCATGGATGACGATCGAGTGATGCCGGGACAAGGATGTCCCGTCGGCACGTCCCCGGCTGCGCGAGAAACGCAGAGCTCCCGCGTAGCGGGCGCAATCCCGAGGGTGTGCTTTCTTTGCTTGCTGTTCTTTGCACAAGCAAAGAAAGTAAGACGCCCGGAAGGGGCGGAACAAAAACTCTCAGCACACGCAGCCGATGTTCGCTCCGCATCTAAAAAGACATCACTCTTTTCCAGCTACACCTTGCGCTCATTAATCACAAGAAAAGAAAGTGAGACCTTCATCAAGGATGAAAGCAAGCTTTCAGAAAGCACAAAAAACTCTCGCTTCGTATCCACCCAATCGTTCATCCTTACTCGCCAAAAGCAAAAATCCAAAAGATCAGGAGTCATAAAAAAATCACTCCTTATCGTCTTGACATCACTCACCACAATTCACTCTCAACTCCACGCTGACCAATACAAGAGCGAAGTCCGCACAGCGCCCAGCGAGCAGCCGCCGTTGCAGCAGCAGGATATCCAGAAGCAGCTGCAAACTACGACGGACCCTTACGCGAAATCCATGCTGTTGCGCGATCTCGCCGCGGCTGCCGCGCGGAAAGGCGATTCCAATTCGGCGGCGAAATATCTGGAGCAGGCGCTCGCCACGCATGGACTTTCCGGCCCGGCGGAAGCGCAGATGCGGGCCGATCTCGGCGAGTTGCGCATGGGAAGTGGCGATCCCAAATCCGTCATCGCCGGGCTCGAACCGCAATACCGCGCGAATCCGAATCTGCCGCCGGAACAGTTGATCGCGCTCGGTGCGGCGTATCTGAAATTGCAGCGTTACAAAGATGCCGTCGGGCCGCTGCAACGCGGTGTGGCCGCCACCCATAATGCGGATGTCAGCTGGCGGCGCGGGCTATATGCGGCATACATCGGCAATGGTCAGGAGCGCGAAGCAGCGCAGGTGCTCGAAACCGTGGTGCGCGATCAGCCGACGGCCCGCGAGGACTGGCTGCGATTGGCAGCGCTGCACGAAAAGCTCGGCGATACCGAGCGTGCGCAAGCGGTGATGGAAGTTGCCAGCCGGCTCGGCTTTCTGGATTCCGCCGAGCAGCGCATGCAGTTGGTGACGCTCACTGCGCAGATCGGCGCGCCGTTTCAGGCGGGGTCCCTGCTGCACGGTTGGCTCGAAGGCGGGCAGGTGCCGCACAGTGCTGCGAATCTGCGCGCGCAGGCGGCGTTGTGGATCGACGCACGCGAATCCACGCTGGCGATTCCGGCGCTGGAAGATGCACTGAAGGCGAGTCCATCCGCCGATCTCTGGCTGCAACTCGGCCAGCTGTATATGGATCGTGAGGACTACAAGCAGGCCAGCATCGCGCTCGAAAAAGGCATTGCCAGCGGCGGCAAAAATGGCGCGGCCTTGATGGCGCTCGGCGTTGCCAAATACCAGCAGGCGGATGTTGATGGCGCGGTCGCCGCATTCCAGCAGGCACAGTCGATTGCCGGGAATGCCAAGCTCGCCGCGCAGTGGGTCGAGTATCTGCAATCCGGCCGTGCGCGCGAGCAGGCGCTGGCAGCCGCGGCGAGCCAGCGGCCGCGCGAGGAGGCGAGTCCAAGTCTGGATCAAGGCTTGCTCGGCGAGCCGGCGAGTGTGCAGGATGCTGCAAGCGAACCAGCGCAACCCGGTGCGGTGGCGGCGAACGCCGCTTCCGGCAGCGGCGGCTTCACGCCGATCGGCGCGGAGCAGGCGGGTAATCGGGACGGCAGCATTCCGCCGTGGACGGGCGGCCTCACGCGCAGCCAGTGGCCGGCGGGTTTTCATGCGGGCGGGCATTACGCCGATCCGTTTGCGAACGAGCAGCCGCTGTTCACGATCACCTCCGCCAATGCCGGGCAATACGCCGCGCATTTATCCGATGCGCATCGCGCGCTGCTGAAAAAATTTCCCGACTACACGATGCCGGTTTATGCCACGCATCGCAGCGCGGCGTATCCACAGGCGATTTACGACGCCAGCCAGGCCAACATCGGCAAGGCGAAATTGATCGGCGCGGATACGATTGCCGATGCGCGTCTCGGCGTGCCGTTTCCGCATCCAGACACCGGCGTGGAAGCGATGTGGAATCATCGGCTGCGCTATCGCGGCGATTCCATGCAGGCGCAAACCACGCAGGCGGTCGTCAATTCGAGTGGCGCGCCGGAGCTGCTGAAACAGACCGAGCGCGTGCTGTATCGCTACGGCAATGTGCGCGATCCCGCCAACATCGCCGAGCACGATATTTTGCTGGATTACCTCACCTGGTTCGGACGCGGTGCCAATGGCATCGACTTTGTAGCCCTGGTTCACGAAACCGCGAATTCGCTGAAAGACCCGCGCGCGATCTGGGTGATTCCGCAAGGCATACCGAAAATGTTCCGCGTGCCGCCGGTCGGATATGACCAACCATTCCCTGGTTCCGGCGGCCTGTATTTTCTCGACATGCTGGATATGTACAACGGCCTGTTCGACCGCTATGTGTGGAAGCTCAGCGGCAAGCGCGAACTCTACATTCCGTACAACGCCTATCGCCTCAACGACGGCAGATACCCGTATTCACAGCTACTCACGCCGAATCACTTCAATCAGCAGGGCACGCGCTACGAGCTGCATCGCGTGTGGGTGATCGAAGCGAATGAACGCGGCGGCATGCATCACAGCTTCGGCAAGCGCGTGTTCTATCTCGACGAAGACAGCTGGAATGTGGTGCTGGTGGAAAACTATGATCACGATGGAAATCTATGGCGTTTTCAGGAAGGCCATCTGCTTTCCTACTACGACGTGCCCGCCAGCAATTGCGCGCCGGTGATTACTTATGACTTCAAGGATGGTCGCTACTTCGCCAACCGGCTCGATGCGCAAGACTCAGCACCGCGATTCAATCTGAGCGATATCACCGAGAATGAGTTTTCGCCGGAGCAGGTGAAGTCAAAGTATGTCCGGTGATGCGATGTCGGCTTGAACGACGACTTAGGCCACGTACTGGACAAACACTTTTCCACTAGTCGTTTTCACAGACGATTCCACCGCGAATAGAGAACGCCAGTGGAACTACAGGCTTGCCAGAGGTGAGGATATAAAAAACTCAAGCCGCTGTTTGCATGATGAGCGATGTCACGAGCTATCCCATTCAATGGTTTCTCAGACATTCTTCAATCCCGAAACCGCCTGACCAAATCCCCATAAGCATCAATCCGCCGATCACGCAGAAATGGCCACCAGCGCCGCACGTTTTCGGAGCGTTCGAGATCGATGTCGACGATGCTCGCTTCGCCTTTGTCGCGCGACGCTTGCGCGAGGAATTCGCCTTGCGGGCCAGCGGCGAAGCTGGAACCCCAGAACTCCGCGCCCGGCGTTTGCGAGGTCGGGTCCGGCTCGAAGCCGATGCGATTCGCCACCAGCACCGGCAATCCGTTGGCAACCGCATGCGCGCGCTGCACGGTGATCCAGGCTTCGCGCTGGCGTTCCTGTTCGTCAGTCGCATCGGCGGGATTCGCGCCAATCGCGGTGGGATACAGCAATAGCTCGGCGCCGGCCAGCGCCATCAGGCGCGCGGCTTCCGGATACCACTGATCCCAGCACACCAGCACGCCGAGCTTGCCGACCGAAGTCACAATCGGCACGAAGCCGGCAGGCGGTGCCGTACTTGCGCCAAGCGTACCCGCAACGCCGGCATCGCCCGGTGTGAAGTAAAACTTTTCGTAGTAACCCGGATCGTCCGGAATGTGCATCTTGCGATATTTGCCGGCGATGCTGCCGTCGCGTTCCAGCACAACGGCGGTGTTGTGATACAGCCCCGGCGCGCGTTTCTCGAACAGCGAGCAGACGATCACCAGCTCCAGCTCTTTCGCCAGCGCGCCGAAGAATTCTGTGGAGGGACCGGGAATCGTTTCGGCGAGATCGAACAGACGGGTGGATTCGTACTGACAGAAATAAACGCTGGTGTGCAGTTCCTGCAGCAGCAGCAGCTTCGCGCCCTTGCCGGCGGCTAGGCGGATGCCGGCTTCGGAGCGCGCGAGATTCTCCGTGCGATCCTCAGTACAGGCATGCTGCACGATACCAGCGCGCAAAATGCGGCTCACGAGGCGTCGCTCCCGGGGGTTTTATCGGCTGTTTCATCAGCAGTTTCATGGCCAGCTTTTTTGTTGCGCCAGGACAAAGCCGCGCCGACCACAGCACCACCGGCCATTCCCGCAGCAGTGGCCAGCGTGAGCTTGCCGATGGCGAGGCCGACCAGCGCGCCTTTCGCAGCCCCAAGCGCGATCGCCACCGGCATGTTGCGCTTGGGATCGCGGCTGAGTTCGCGCAGGTAAATGGAAATTTCATTCATTGACATGGCGCCATTGTGCGGACCTTGGCGCCGCATGCAAGCGGCGGGTCGAACAGTCTGAACTGACAAGCTTGCAGAAACTTCTGGAGAAATACGGCAGTTTATGCGGGGACTTTACGCAGGCCTCCGAAGGGCTTTGGAATGTCCGCCAAATTTCCGCCAGATTTCTGCGACGGTTCTACAAGGTTTCCGTAAAGTTTTTCGACGCCGGAATCTGCATCGTCACGCAATGCAGGCTGCCGTATTGATGGATCAATGCGCGGCAATCGATCGGCACGATTTCACGATCTGGAAAGCAGCTGCGCAGACGTTCGAGCGCAACTTCATCCGCCGCATCGCCGTAAACCGGCGCCAGCACCGCGCCGTTGATGATGAGGAAATTCGCATAGCCGGCGGGCAGCAGTTTGCCGTCTTCATCGATGATCGGTTTCGGCAGCGGCAGCGGCACCAGTTCGTAAGGCATGCCGCCGGGCGTGCGCAGCGCTTTGAGTTCTTCGGCCATCGCGGCGAGATCGGCGTAGTGCGGGTCGTCCTTGTCCTCGCAGGCTTGATACGCGATCGTGTGTGCGTTGCAAAAACGCGCGAGGGTGTCGATGTGGCCATCCGTATCGTCGCCGGCAAGGTCGCCGTGCTTGAGCCACAGCACGCGCTGCACGCCGAGCTTTTCCATCAGCAGCGCTTCGATGTTTGCGCGGTTCAGTTTGGGATTGCGCGTCGGCGCCAGCAGGCAGCGTTCGGTGGTGAGCAGGCTGCCGGTGCCATCCACTTCGATGCCGCCGCCTTCGAGCACGAAGTCGACGGTCTCGACCGGTGCATCCCAGGCGCCCAACGTGATCAGCCGGCGCGTCAGTTCGTTGTCGCGCGCGGCCGGGAATTTCCCCCCCCAGCCGTTGAAGGAGAAATCCAGATGCACTGCGTGAGTGTCGCCGCCGCTGCCACGCAGCACGGTGATCGGCCCGTGATCGCGCGCCCAGACATCGTCGTTCGGCACCTGGAAAACGCGCAGCCGCGCTTTCGGCACACCGGCGCCGACCAGCTTCGCGGCCAGCCCCGGCGCGTCGTCGGCACTGTTCACGTGCAGGTTTTCAAAACGCGCGATGGCGGCGGCGATTGCAAAAAAATTATGTTCGACCGCCGCGAAGCGATTAGCGAAATCGCCGTCGCGGCGCGGCCAGGTCAACATCACTGCGGATTGCGCGGCCCATTCGGGCGGAAGAAAAACGCTGGCGGACATGGCGGCGCTGGAGGTTCAAGAAGACGACAAAAAAACATTCGCGCAAGAAAATGACAGCGCTGTTAAACCGCTATTCGGCGAAGCGATTACGCGATCAAGTCACGCCATTACTGGCTGGCGGCCTGCAGTTGTTCGACGTGATAAATCTGCGGCGGATGATCCGGCGAAACCGAATCGACGACATGCGCATGCTCGAAAAACACCGAGAACCCCGCGTAATCCCAGCGCGTGATCGGCGGATGCTTCGGCGTGTCACCGCCGGCAGCGGCGTGCTTCCGGCTCGGCGCGCCGAACTCGCGCACGACGGCCTGCATGGTCTGGCCTTTCTGCGGCGTGGCTACCACGGTTACGGTTTCGTCGGTGCCCGGCGGCGGCGACAAATTGTGGGCGGCGAAAACGCTGCTGCTGCAGAGCAAACTGGCTGCGACGAGAATTTTGATCACGGGCAATCACCGGGTCGAAGAGACGAAAAAACTATAGCACTGCGCAGCGTCCCACACTAAACGCGACCAAGTGGGAGGCTTCGCTACAAGGGCAGTGCAGCCTCCGCAAAAGGCATCCTTTAGTAAAATCGATCGCCCACACTAGCGGCTTCAAGCCGGGACGATGAGACATGAAAGCCACACCAGCGGGCATGGGCACCACAGCTTGCGGCAAGTAATCTGCACGCCGTACCGAGGTGATTCTCAAGAACGCCGAAGTGCTCAACAGATAACCCGCTTCAATTCGATCTAAACCCGCTTGTTCAAACCCGATCAACCGTAACTTTGGAGACACCATGAAAATCGCAACCAAGATGAATGGCTTCGCACTCGCCGCTGCCGCCGCCACCCTGTTCCTCGCCGCACCGATGGCTTCCGCCGGCGACAGCGCCGACGCAAAAGTCGGCCAATGCATGGGCGCCAATTCCTGCAAGGGCAACAGCGCCTGCGCCACCGCCAAGAATTCCTGCAAGGGCCAGAATGCCTGCAAGGGTCAGGGCTTTCTGGAAATGAACAAGGCAGACTGCGCCACCGCCGGCGGCAAGTTTCAGACTGCCAAGTAAACGGCTGGCTGATTGATGGCTGAATCGGGCCGGTCGTGCAATGGCGCGCGACCGGTCTGATTCAAGATCAAGGCTCATGACTCCCCATCCGAATTTCAAATCCTCGCATGCGAATCCAGGCTTCGGTCTGGGGCTGCGCACCGAGCACTACGAGGCGCTGCTGAACGGCCCGAATGCTGGCGATGACGTCATCGAGTGGCCGATCGACTGGCTCGAAATCCTCAGCGAAAATTACATGGTCGGCGGCGGCAAGCCGCTACATTATCTGGACCGCATCGCCGAGCGTTATCCGCTGGTGATGCATGGCGTTTCCTTATCCATCGGCAGCAGCGATCCGCTCGATCGCGCTTACCTGATTCAATTGAAAGCGCTCGCCGAGCGCGTGCGTCCCAAATTCATTTCCGATCATTTCTGCTGGACCGGCATTGCTGGCCGCAATCTGCACGACCTTCTGCCGCTGCCGCAAACCGAAGAAGCGGTGCAGCACATCGCACGCCGCGTGCGCGAAGTGCAGGATTTTCTCGGCCAGCAGATTCTGCTGGAGAACGTCTCCAGTTATCTGCGTTTTCAGCACTCTACGCTGAGCGAGTGGGAATTCATCAGCGCCGTTGCCAAGGAAGCGGACTGCGGTTTGCTGCTCGACATCAACAATATTTACGTCAATAGCTGCAATCACGGCTTCGATCCGGAAGTCTTCATCGACGCGATTCCGCGCTCGCGCGTGCAGCAGATTCATCTGGCCGGACATAGTCATAACGGCCAGCTGGTGATCGACACGCACGATCATCCGGTGCCCGACCCGGTGTGGGCGCTGTACGCACATGCGGTGCGGCGCTTCGGCGCGATCCCGACGATGATCGAGCGCGACGACCATATTCCGCCGCTGGCCGAACTGGTTGCCGAACTCGATATCGCGCGCAAAATTTCTGCGGCAAATCTGCCGCGCATGGCGCAGATGGTGCCCGCATGAAAAACGCGCCGCTGCTCGCGCCGCTGCAACAGCGACTGCAAGCGCATCTACTCGCGGGTGATGCGGATATCGAGGCGCTGATCGTCGCCGACGATATTGCGGATGCGAGCGCGCGGCTCGATGTTTACGCGCAGGCTTATCGACTGCGTCTGCTGGATGTTTTGCGCAGCGATTATCCAGTGCTGCTGGCGCGCATCGGCGCTGCGAAATTTGCAGCACTCGGCCGCAGCTATATCGATGCGCATCCTTCGGATACACCTTCGGTGCGCTGGTTCGGGCGACATCTCGCCGAGCATTTACGCATCGCTCAGCCGAGCCAGCGCGCACTCGCCGATCTGGCGGCGTTCGAGTGGTCGCAGGGCGAAGTCTTCGATGCGCCGGATGCGCCGGTACTGAAACTCGAAGCGATGGCATACATTGCAGCCGAGGCCTGGGGCGAGATGCGTGTGATCCTGCATCCCGCCGTGCGCCTGCTGACGCTCGCCAGCAACGCGCCTGCGCTGGTGAGTGCGCAGATCAAAGCCAAGCCTTTGCCGCGCATCAAAACGGCCGCGCCGCAAACCTGGCTGCTGTGGCGGCGCGATTACCTCATTCACTGGCGTGCGCTTGGGGTTGAAGAATGTGCGGCACTCGAAGCGGTGCGCGCCGATCTCGGCTTCGGTGACATCTGCGAGCGTCTGTGTGAATGGATCGCACCGGAACAGGTAGCGATCACTGCCGCAGGAATGTTGAAGCGCTGGATCAGCGATGAGCTGATTTCCGAACTCGAATTCAACTGACTCAATTTCTTCAAGGCTGCGGCGTTGTCGCGGCCGTTGGACAATTTTGCCTTCGACACTCCGCCGCGGGCCTTAATCGGAAAAATGGATCATGAAAAACCTCGTAGCCAATCAATGTAAAGCCCTGTTGGAACTGGCATCCAGACTGGATTGGCTGGCGCCGCTGGCGATCCGCCTGCTGTTCGGCTATTTCTGGCTGGAGACCGGCTGGGCCAAGCTGCACAATCTCGATGGCTTCACCCAACGCTTCATCGGCTGGGGCATTCCGTTCCCGGCGTTTAGCGCAACGCTGTCGGCTGCTACCGAATTCGGCGGTGGCGTGCTTATCCTGCTCGGCCTGTTTACCCGGCTGATTTCGATTCCGATGATCATCAACATGATCGTTGCGATCGCCGTCGTCGCCATCAAACCGGTGACCAGCCTGGATGAGTTCGTCGAGATCGACGAGCCGCTCTATACGCTGGTATTTTTCTGGCTGCTGATGGCCGGCCCCGGACGTATCAGCCTCGATACGCTGATTGCGAAATGGCTCGGGATCGGCGCGACGAAGAAGACCGCTTGATGGTTCATTCGCAGCATGCGCCGCAAGCGACTTTCAATCCCGATCGCCGCTAAACTTCGCAATCGCAAGCGTGTCCTGGATTGATCGGAAACGCGCTTGAAAAATTGAGGAGTTTGCGCAGTGAATATCAAATGGACAGGGCTTTTACTGGCGCTCAATGCGCTCCTTTGTGCCTGCACACCGGCCGCGAGTTACAAGGAGATTTCGCCGCAGATCCCGCCGTTGCCGCTGACGCAGAGCCGCGTTTATGTGTATCGCGTTGCGGATAAGGATGCGGACCTCGCGCTGGCCGTCAGCATCGATGGCCTGCTGGCCGGCGTGGTCAAACCTTCGAGCTTTTTCTTCATCGACCGTGAGCCCGGTTCCTATCAATTGACCACTGGCGAAGACCCTGGCCAGAGCTTGAGCTTGCAGCTCAGCGCGGGCCAGACGCGCTATGTCCGGCTCGATTCCAGAGTCGGTCTGGCGGGCGATTATTTCGTGCCGGTGATGAGCAACGAGATCGATGGCGCGGTGGAGGTGCTGCCGCTGCAATATGTCGGGCCGCCATTGCCGGCACGGCATCACAGCACGCGCTCGCCGGATGTGAGCTGAGTTTCGCGCGCCATTCAACTTGGCGTCGCTCACTGCGGCGATTGCGAGTCCGCGATCTTCGGACGTCTCCGCCGCGATACCGGGTCTGATCTTCCGCAGCATACGCCGACCCGTTCTTCTGCAGGGTTACGTCACTGTATTGTTGCCGAGAGAACAAAAGCGATTTCAGGCGCTTTTAGTGAATGGAACTCGGCTATCAAGCGAGTGGTCTACGCAACGAGTCGATCCTGCCTCCAACTCATCGCCTCTGAAAATATCCGAAAGAATCTGCTCAATGTTCAGTACCGAGGCGCCTAATCGACAATCAAGATTTCATTTCGGCCTCGCCGAGAATTCATTAACACTCGTCAATAACCCAGTTGTACGGAGAGTCAAATATGCGTAAATCCATCCTGTCGGTCGGCGCTGCACTTGCCATGCTTGCGGCACCCTTGGCGATGTCGGTGCCGATGACTGCACAAGCTGCGGATACCGATCTGAGCTGCAAAATGAGCTTCACGATGAAGGGCTGGTCGATTCTCTACAAAACCTCCAAAGGCATTGGCCACGTCACCTGCAGCAATGGTCAAACCGCGAAAGTCCGCTTGTCTTCTCTCGGCGGTGGCCTGGTGGTCGGCAAGTCGACGATTGACGATGGCAAAGGCGATTTCAGCGGCGTGAAAGACATCAGCAATATCTTCGGCGACTACGCCTCGGCGCAGGGCGAAGTGGGTGCAGTGAAAACAGCCGAAGGCACTGTGGTATCGAAAGGCGAGATCAACCTCGCACTCAGCGGTACCGGCCGCGGCTGGGATCTGGGCGTATCGTTCAACAAGTTCACGATTGCGCCGTATGTGAAGAAGTAACGGAATCCAGCGTGCAGCAAGGGTTTCGATCACGGCACTCCTTTTCCCGGAATCAATCATTCAATCAGTGGTGGAGTCGAATGAGTTGAGTTTGTCTGCTTGTCGCCGCGAACTGCGGAACAGAGTGGAATCGAAAAAGCTCGCCACATTATCGTGACCTGCCGGATTGTTTTGGATCAGTGGATACTGGTTCTCGACTCTCTGGTGGGCCGATGTGTTGAGCTTTGCTGTCAATTCATTCTGGGGGCAGGTAGTCGAGACCGGAGTGCGGACGCACGGTGATGTAGTGCTGGCGGCAGCTTTTAACGATGACCTTGGCTTTACACACGAGCCAAACCATTCGTAATGGTATTACCACGCTCCCTCTTGAACCGCGGCTGATCGCCCATAATCAGCGACTACCCATCAGTTGCTGAGCGAGAGTTTTCATGAGCGGAGAGCGTCACGAGTTTCAGGCGGAAACGCGGCAGTTGCTGCGTTTGATGATCCATTCGATGTATTCGAACAAGGAAATCTTCCTGCGCGAGTTGATTTCCAACGCTTCCGATGCGGTAGACAAGCTGCGTTTTACTGCGATCCAGCAGCCGGATTTGCTCGGTGAGGATGCCGATCTTGCGATCGATCTGCTGATCGACAAAACCGCCGGCACGGTGACGGTGCGCGATAACGGCATCGGCATGTCGCGGCAGGAGGTGATCGACAATCTCGGCACCATCGCGCGCTCCGGCACCAAGCAGTTTCTGGAATCGCTTTCCGGCGAAGCGCGCAAGGATTCCACGCTGATCGGGCAGTTCGGCGTCGGCTTTTATTCGGCCTTCATCGTCGCCGATCGCGTCAGTGTGCTGACGCGCCGTGCCGGTGAAACCACTGCGTTCCGCTGGGAATCCGATGGTGAAGGCAGCTATACGCTGGAAGAAGCGCAGAAACCCGGACGCGGCACCGATGTGGTTTTGCACCTGCGCGCCGACGAGCAGGAATTTCTCGAACCCATGCGCCTGCAACACATCGTGCGCAAGTATTCCGATCACATCGGCTTGCCGGTGCGGCTGCATAAGGATGAAGGCGAGGTGGAGACGATCAATCGCGCCGCAGCCTTATGGACGCGGCCGAAATCCGAAATCAGTGATGAGGATTACCAGGCGTTTTACACGCATCTGAGCCACGATCCGCAAGCGCCGCTGACCTGGGCGCATCAAAAAGTCGAAGGCAATCTCAGCTATACCGCGCTGCTTTATATTCCCGCGACGGCGCCGTTCGATTTCTGGAATCGGGAACGCAAAAGCGGCTTGCAGCTGTATGTGAAGCGCGTGTTCATCATGGACGAGACGGCGGATCTGCTGCCGCCGTGGCTGCGCTTCGTGCGCGGACTGGTGGATTCCGACGACTTGCCGCTGAATGTTTCGCGCGAGCTGCTGCAGAACAATCGCACGGTCGAGAAGATCAATAGCGCGCTGGTGAAGCGTTCGCTCGATCTGCTGGATGATCTCGCCAGCCACAAGCCGGACGATTACGCGAAGTTCTGGCAGGCCTTCGGCGCGGTGCTGAAAGAAGGCATCATCGACGATGGCGCGCAGCGCGAAAGGATTGCCAGACTATGCCGTTTCCGCAGCACGCACGAAGCCGATGCTGCTAGGGTTTCGCTCGCGGATTATGTGGCGCGCATGCCGGCGGAGCAGAAGGCGATTTATTACATCACCGCCGATACGCTGGCCGCGGCGCAGGCGAGTCCGCATCTCGAAGGCTATCGCAGCCGCGGTTTTGAAGTGTTGTTGTTGACCGATCGCGTCGATGAATGGCTGGTGATGCACTTGCCGGAATTCGACGGCAAGAAGCTTGAGTCCTGCGTCAGCGGCGCTGCGGATTTGGCGCCTGCGATCGAAACGCCGGAAACCGCGCGGCAGGACGCCGACTTCGCGCCAGTGCTGGAACGGCTCAAGAAAGTGCTGACCGGCAAGATCGAAAAAGCGCAGGTGTCGCGCCGTCTGGTTGAGTCGCCAGCGTGTCTGGTGGCGCCGGATCATGGCATCAGCCGCCGGCTGGAACGCATCTTCCGCGAAGCCGGGCAGCCTGCGCCGACAACTCAGCCGGTGCTCGAAATCAACCCCTCGCATCCGCTGCTGGCGCGAATCAGGGATACGGCCAACGAGGCTGAATTCAGCGATCTCGCCGCCTTGCTGTTCGATCAGGCGGTGTTGGCTGAAGGTGGCCAGCTGGAAGATCCGGCCGGATTCGTGAAACGCCTGAACAGCCTGATTCTGGCGGGTAGCGCGCCCAAATCCTCGATTATCGTGCCGGGTTGATCACGCTCAAACGCTTTCGATAAAAGTCAAACGAATCCCGGTCGCGTGCGGCTGGGATAACTGAACCGGTTGATCGTCCAGCAGCAGCGCGAGCGTGGCCAGCCATTCATCGAGTTTGGAGATATGCAACGCGCCTGGCAGCGCATCGGCGCGCCAGTCGGCGCGGACGATGAGTGTTGCGGCGCGTTGTTGATGTACATCCGCTGCGCTGAACTGCATCAGGACAGCTTTGTCACCGCCAATGCTGCTGGTCGCCGCGCTATCGACCGCGAGCACGCCGATGGCGAGCAGCACGATTCGGAATGTCATGCTGTCGAGCCGCAGGGTGCCGCTGCCGAGCGCGGGCAGGTCTTGCGCCTGCATGCGGACTTCGCGCTGCGAGCCGTAACTGCGCAATAACCGAAGCGTTTCGTCCAGCAGCAGCGGCAGATCGAGCGGCGGCGCATCGGCCGGTTCCGATAACCACAAACCGGCCATCGAGTTCTGCCGATCGAGCAGATCGCGCAGGCGCTCTTTCATCTGCGATACGCGACCGGCGGCTTGCGCGACCGCTTCCGGAGTCGCCGCGGGCTTCAGCATTCGCGTCAGCAGATCCGATTGCAGCCCGAGCGCGTTCAGGGGATTGCGCAGCTCGTGCAGCAGGCTGCTGGCGAGACGCGAAGCGAGCACTGCGCGAAAATTCTGCAAAAGCAGCCGGCGACTCTCGGCCAGTGATTGCACCAACCATAAATCCGCTGGCCAATCGGGCAGGCGGCGCAGGCGCCAGCAAGCTGCGTTTTTGTCGAGCGCAATCAGCGTGCCGCCAGCCATAGCCACGGTCTTCAAAGCCGCTTGCAAGGGTGCTGACAACTCAACCGCCGTTGCGGTGGCGAGCGAAATCAGCGCATCGCTTCGCGCCTGATAGAAAGCTGCGGCTGGAAGGGCTGCCGTCAGCCAATGCCCGGGCAATGTGGACGTCGCTGTCGACGGCAGATCAAGCGTAGTCATTCGGCAATCATCTTTTGGCCATCTTGCGATTGTGCCGCAGCGGCTTACATATTCGCTGCAGTTGCCCGTAATCCTTCGGCTTCAAAGCGTTTGAGTTTGTTGTAAAGCGTTTTCACGCTGATGCCGAGTTCCGCCGCCGCACGGGTTTTGTTGCCGCGACAGGCAGTGAGTGTTTGCATGATGAGATCGTATTCGGCATCGCGCAGGCGCACGCTCGATAAGGTCGATTTGATCTTAGGCATCGCGGATGTGGATGCAGAATCTTCCACATCGGCGCGCAGCGTTCTCTGCGTCAGCATCAAATGTTCCGGGCCGATTTCATCTGCGCCGAGCAGACACGCACGCTCGACGACGTTGCGCAATTCGCGCACATTGCCGGGCCAATCGTGGCGCAGCAGACTGGCCGAGGCGCCAGCGGTGAAAGCGCGCGCAGCCTCCGAACCATTGCTGTAATGCTGCAGGAAATGTTCGGCCAGCAGCAACACATCGGTGCCGCGCTCGCGCAGCGGCGGCAGTTCGATGGGGAATACCTGAAGGCGATAATAGAGATCGAGACGGAAGCGGCCGTTCTCGACATCCGCGACCGGGTTGCGATTGGTCGCCGCAACCATGCGCACATTCACCGGAATTTCCGTATCACCGCCGACGCGCAACACGCGGCCGGTTTCCAGCACTCGCAGCAGCGACGCCTGCAAATCGATCGGCATTTCGGTGATTTCATCGAGAAATAAAGTGCCGCCTTCGGCGCGCTCAAAAATGCCCTTGTGCTGACGATGGGCGCCGGTGAATGCACCTTTTTCATGGCCGAAAAGCTCGCTGGCGATCAGCGCCGGTGTTACCGCAGCACAGTTCAGCGCGACAAATGGCCCAGCCGCGCGGCGCGACAAGCGATGCAGCCCGCTGGCGGCGACTTCCTTGCCGGTGCCGCTCTCGCCTTGAATCAGCACCGTGATATCGCTGGCGGCGGCGCGCGTAATCAATTCCTGCACCTGCTGCATGGCGGGCGATTTTCCGATCAGCAGGCCGGCCATCGTCTCTGCTGGCGCTGGCGCGGACATCAGCTGACGATTCGCCGTTGCAGCTTTCGGCGCGCGTTCCGGCGCAGAAGTCGTAGCGGAAATCGATGCGGTTTTGCCGGTTCTGACGCGCGTCAGAACATTGCGCAATTCATCCAGTTCGAGCGGCTTCATCAGGTAATCGAACACCTGATAGCGCATCGCCTCGACTGCGCTTTTCAAGCTGCCCTGGCCGGTGAGCACGACGAACTCGCGTGCCTGCGAACGCGGCGTCTGTTTCACCAAACTCAGCCCGCTGCCATCCGGCAAACCGATATCGACGATGGCCAGGTCGTAAACCGACTCGCCAAGTTTTGCGCGTGCGGATTCGAGGTCCGGCGCGGTTTCGATTTCATAACCTTCGCCGCTCAAATAGTCGGCAAGATCGCTGGTCAGCTCTTGATCGTCATCGACCCAGAGCACCCTTAGCGACTCGCGGGAATCGCGGTCGACGCTCTGTTTCATGGGCATACACCTGTCGCGCTCGAATGAGATGGCAATTGTTGCCAGCAAGTTTTACACGGTTTGCCGAAAGTTGCGCCGGGCTTCGCTGGCGGTTTTTTGAAGTGCATACGCAAGTGATTGATTGCAAATGCAGATCGATTGAGCCAGCAGAATTGCGCGCGACGGCATGGCCGCTGCAATCAATTAAGCCATGCACACCTTGAACATGGCAAACGAAATCATCGCATCGCTGGCGGGGCAGTTCTGCTGCGCGTCCGGCCTTATTAACAGTCCGCGAGCGCGCACATGATCGCTCCGGCTTATTCGATGGATGCGGCACCGACGGTTTACGAGGCCAGTCTAGCGGCGAGCGGTGCTCGTGCCAGTGCGATGGCGCATACCTTTATCCATACGATGGACGCTTCGTCGTCGCACCCGCTGCGGCCCGAGAAATTCGCCGATTACCCGACATCGGCCTCTCCATCGACAGCAGCATTGTTGGATGCCAGCGAAAGCGCGTCGAACAACAGGATCGAGACATCCACCGCAGCCATCGGCTTGGAAAATTTTCCTCAAACGAATCGACGTTCGAGTAATGCGAGCAACGGAATTTCAAGTACCGGTAGCCGCAATGCCGACTCGCGCGCGCGGCTCGCCCGGGTGGCGTTTGCCAGCGGCTGGGTTTTTCTGGCGATCGCCTTGTTCTGCCTCGCGCAATCGTTTTCCGTCGTGCCTGCCGATCCGCAACGGCGCTGGCGTCCAGCAGCCCGCGCGCATTCCTGAATTGGCGCCTCGCCAACATTCCACCTGAACTTAACCTGGGAGAACCGTGATGACTTTCGATAAATTCCTGAAACGCAACCAGCTCATCGCCGACCATCTCGCGCAGATCGCAGCTCATCGGCATTGCATCGGCTGGGTCGATAGCGCAACGCCGCTCGATATGGATTTACGCGACTTGCTTGCCGCACAGGAGCGCCTGGTTACGGCCGCTGAGCGCCTGCTGGAAAGCTGCGATAAAAGCAGCCAATCGTCAGCGCACGGCTCGGCGCTTTCGTCGATGGAGCCGCAGGCGATGTTCGTCGAACTCACTCCTGGCGCTGGCGATCGTTCTCTGCCGACGGTGTATTCACAGCGGACTGCCGCTGCCTCCACGACGCATTGAACGTCCGCCCTTCGGCGCCGTCTTACATTCGCAAATCATTCGCGCAGCAGCCCTCATTCAATCACAAAGAAAAAAGGAAGAGACCATGTTGTATTACGCCGTCGTATTTCTGGTTGTCGCATTGATCGCCGCAGCACTCGGATTTTCCGGTATCGCCGGAACCGCCGCAGGCATCGCCAAAATCCTGTTCGTGGTGTTCCTGGTGCTGTTCGTATTGTCGATGGTATTCGGGCGCCGCCGGCCTTCGGTATGAGTGACCCGCTTCATTTTTTTATTGTTGAAATCAATCACAGATGGAGAAAACACAGATGAACCCAAGGATGAATTCAAACATGATGCTCAAGCTCGCCATTCACGTCTCGGTCGCTGCGCTGATCGGTATTTCCGCGAGCGCCTTGGCGGACAGCGCCAGCGTTGGCGCTGCCATCAGCGACACCGCGATTACGGCGAAAGTGAAAGCCAAATTCGCCGACGATACTCGGCTGAAAACTTCCAACATCAGCGTCACCACCAACAACGGCGTGGTCGCGCTGACCGGTTCTGCGCCGAGTTCGGATGCCAAATCGGCCGCCGAGCAACTGGCGAAAACAGTGGATGGCGTCGCCAGCGTGGACGACGAAATCGCTTCGCCGTCGTTGGCGGATGAAGCGGCCACCAAAACCAAACATGCTGCGCATGCTACCGGCAAGGTCGCCTCGGACAGCTGGATCACGACCAAGGTCAAATCCGCTTTGCTCGCCGATAGCGTCACCAAAGGTGTGGACATCAGCGTCAGCACCACCAGTGGTGTTGTAACTTTGTCCGGTACGCTGGCGTCGTCCGATCAGGTTGCGCACGCGGTCGCCACCGCGAAGAAGATCAAGGGCGTCAAGAGTGTCGAATCGGATGATCTGAAAGCGACCGGTTGAGCGTGGCTGAGTCGCGCAAGCAGGCAGTGATTGTCCGGCTCGTTTTTTCGGATAAGGCGGCAATGAAATTGCGGTCTGTTCATCGCGCCTCGCCATCAGGTTAAAGGATGGCGAGGCGCGGGTTTTATCGATGCAGGGAGAAGGTTTACCGAGTGTTGCAGGAATCGCGGAACGTGGTTTTAGGCGCAAGTCGGGCCGCTCGATGAGTGCGCCCGTCGGCATTTCCAGTGCGTCTTTCGTGCGTGCGCAGGAAAGTCAGGCCTTGCTGGAATTCACTCTCGATGCAGCCAATCTCGGGCGCTGGCAGGCTGATCTGGTCAGCGGCTCGATCGAACCCTCCGCACGCTTCGAGCAGATTCTCGGATTCGCGCCGGGCAGCCAAAGCTGGAATCACGAAAAATTTCTCGCGCAGGTTCATCCTGACGATCAAGCTGCGGTGGCACTGGCCATTTACAAGGATTGCGAATTTGAATGCCGCATTCTGCGCGCCGATCAGGCGATGCGCTGGATCTGGGGCAAGAGCATGACGTATCGCGCGATCGATGGTCAGCAGCGTCGCAGTGGTTTGATCAAGGACATCACCGATCGAAAAGATGCGGAGTTCTCACTGCGCGAAATCGATCGGCGCAAGGACGAATTCCTCGCCACGCTGGCGCATGAATTACGCAATCCGCTGGCGCCGCTGCGTAATGGTTTGCAGATCATGAAGCTGGCCAGCGACGACGCGGAAGTGGTCGCGCAGACGCGCGAGATGATGGAACGCCAGCTGCAACACATGGTGCGGCTGGTCAACGATCTGCTCGATGTGAGCCGTTTCAGCCGCGGCAAGCTGACCTTGCAGAAACAGCGCATCGATATCGTCACCGTGATCGAAAGTGCGCTCGAAACCAGCCGTCCGCTGATCGATGTCGCCGGCCACGAATTGGTGGTGCAGCGGCCCGTGCAGGCGCTCTGTATCGATGGCGATATCACGCGGCTCTCGCAAATCGTTTCCAACCTGCTCGACAACGCCAGCAAATACACGCCGAATGGCGGACGCATCGAAGTTGGCGCGCGCGCCGACAAGGGCTTTGCGTTGATCTGGGTGAAAGACAATGGCGCCGGCATCGATCGCACAATGCTGCCGAGAGTGTTCGAGGCTTTCGCGCAGACCACGCCTTCCATCGAGCGTTTGCAGGGCGGCTTGGGCATTGGTTTGTCGATCGTCAAACGCCTGGTGGAAATGCACGGCGGCAGTGTGGAAGTGCAGAGCGCCGGGCGCGGTGCGGGCAGCGAATTTTTGCTGCGGCTGCCGCTTGCCGAATTGGCCGCGGATGCAGAAATTGCCAGCGCGCAGCATGCGGCCCAAAACACTGCCGCGGCCGCGATACGAATTTTGATCGTTGACGACAACCTAGATTCGGCGATGAGTCTGGCCGCGATTCTCGAACTCGAAGGCCACGAAATTACTACCGCGCACGATGGCCTTGCCGCCGTGAAAGCTGCCGCGAAGATCCGGCCCGATGTTATTTTTCTCGACATCGGCCTGCCGGAACTGAATGGTTACGAAGTCTGCAAACGTATTCGCCAGCAGGCTCACGGTGAGGATATTTTCATCGCCGCGCTCACCGGTTGGGCGCAGCCGCAGGATCAGGAGTGCTGCCGGGCCGCCGGTTTCGATCGGCATCTGGTCAAGCCGGTCGAAATCCGCGCGATCCAGCAATTGCTGGATGAAATTGGCCGCAAGCCGAAGATCGTCCGGCGCAATCGGCGCGATCCGGTTCATCCTGCTACCTGAATCAGCGGGTTGAATTCGCGCGCCCCATTCAGCGAGCGTGGCCGAAAAAAACAGCGCAAAACCCCTCGCAAAAAAGCCTATGAAAGCCGGCGCGTGACTCGCCGCTTCAAGTCACCACGCTGGGCGATTTGCGGCCGGTTAGTTCGCTGATCTGCGCCAGCCGGTCGGCGAGTGCGGCGAGCGGTGCCAAGGCCTGTGCGTTATCCAGCGCCAGCGCGGCCTTGTCTTTCTCGAACCGTTCCAGATAAATCCGCAAAGTGGCGCCGCTGGTGCCGGTGCCGGAAAGTCGCAGCACGATGCGCGCGGATTCGCCGAAAACAATGCGCAAACCCTGATCCCTTGCGATGCTGCCATCGACCGGATCGGTGTAGCCGAACGAATCGGCCTGACTCACCACATCGTCGTCGAAGCGTGCGCCTTGCAGTTTCGGCAAGGTTTGCGTGAGCGACTGGATGACGCTGTTCGCGGCCGCGAGCGGCAGTTCGTCGTAATCGTGGCGCGCGTAGTAATGACGGCCGAAACGCGCCCAGTGATTCTGTGCGATCTGCTGCACCGACAAGCCGGTGGCCGCCAGTACGTTGATCCACGCCAGCACTGCCCAAAGCCCATCTTTTTCTCGCGTGTGATCGGAACTGGTGCCGAAGCTTTCCTCGCCGCAAAGTGTCAGACGATTGGCGTCGAGCAGGTTACAGAAAAATTTCCAGCCGGTCGGCGTTTCAAAACACTCGACCTTGAGCGCCTTGGCGACATGATCGACCGCGCGGCAGGTCGGCATCGAACGCGCGAGACCTTTCAGCCCGGATTTATAGCCGGGCAGCTTGTCCAGATGTTCGGCCAGCATCGCCAGCGAATCGCCCGGCGAGATGAAAATGCCACGACCGAGAATCATGTTGCGATCACCATCACCATCGCTGGCGGCGATCAGATCCGGTGACGATTCGCTCATCGCCAGCTCGTAAAGATGCTTCGCATAAATCAGGTTCGGATCGGGATGTCCGCCACCGAAATCTTCCAGCGGACAGGCGTTCTGCACCGCGCCCGCCGGTGCGCCGAGTTGCTCGATCAGGATGCGCTGCGCATAAGGCCCGGTGACGGCGTGCATGGCGTCGAAACGAATGCTGTGATTTTTTTTCAGCCAGTCGCGGATGCGATCGAAATCGAACAGGCTTTGCATCAGCCGGGCGTAATCGTCAACGCAGTCGACGATCTCGATCGTCGTATCTTCCAGTGTTTGCTGGCCTCTGCGATCGAGATCGATATCCGCGCCTTCGACCATACGATAGCGACTCAAGCTCTTGCTCAACTCGTAAATCCGGTTGGTCAACGCTTCCGGCGCCTGACCCCCGCCGGCGATATTGAACTTGATGCCGAAGTCGCCGTCCGGCCCGGCCGGGTTATGGCTGGCGGTAAACAGGAGTCCGCCCGCGGCGCCATGCACGCGGATCAGATTCGAGGCCGCGGGCGTCGATAAAATTCCGCCCTGACCAGCGATCACGCGCTTGACGCCGTTGGCGGCGGCCATCGCAATCGCGGTGTAAATCGCGTCGCGGTTATAGAAACGGCCATCGCCGCCGATGATCAGCGTCGCGTTTTTCAGCGTCGGCTCCGCATCGAAAATCGCCTGCAAAAAATTTTCCAGATAGTGTGGCTGCTGGAACACGGCCACTTTTTTTCGCAGGCCGGCAGTGCCGGATTTCTGGTCGGGGTAAGGCTTGGTTGAAATTTCCCGGATAGGCATGATTTTCAGGCGTTAGTCAACATTGGCGTGAGTCGATCTCTATCTTATAGTCCCATTCATGCAAGCCGACACTGCCTACGCTCATCGATGCCCCTGCTGCGGGAAACCGCGGCGCATCGCGCACTTGCTCGATTTGTATGAGCGCAACTATCACCTGCTGGAACGGCTGGTGCCGGAACTCGAACTGCCGTTCGATCGCGCGACTTCCCGAAGTGCCACCGATCTGCCTTTGCATTTGATCGTGGTCGAACGCGCGCCATATACGTCTGAGCTGCGGCTGACCTACGAGTTCACCGATCCGCAAGGCAAGCATCTCGAACCCGATTTATGGATACGGGTTTATCGGGATGCGCGCGTCGCCGAGGCGCTGCATTGCGGCGCGCGTGCGCCGTGGACGGCGGTCGACGAGGGCGACCCCGAGGTGCATCGATTCCTCGACGATCAGTGGGCGCGCAATCACACGCTGGCGAAGTGGCTGGAATATCTGCTGGAGCACGGTCATGGCTTCAGCATTGCCGGGCGTCCGCGCCTGGCCAGGATTTCGTCCGGGGTTTCTTCGGGTTGATCGCGGCTTGCGGTTTCAGCATTGCGGCGTGGCAGGTTTGCCGCAGCTGATGATCGAAAAATTTTGGCTTCCCTAGATAAATACCGCCTGGCGCCAGATGTGCTGAATGCCTTCGTCCTGAAAAATCTGCGCACGATCGAAATGATCGGCGTGCTGATGCGCATTTTCAGTTTCAGCCTGGTCAGCTGGCTCGGTCCCGCCAGCCCGTTCCTGTTCGTCTGGAGCTTCAATACGATCGACGCACTGATGTTGTCCTGGTGCGCCGTGCTGAAAAAAGATACCGCTTATAGCGTGCTTAACCTGTTCTGGATCATGGTCGGCATCGTCGGCATTTTGCGCGCCGCAAACCTGATTCGCTGATACACCTGCCAATCGCCGGTTTTCACTTTCATCGGTGCAGATCGCAGCGGCTGCGATTCAAACCGATACACTAAGGGCCATTCGCGCGCGGCTTCACCGCGCATTCGCCCGAAGTCATCACCCGAGGAATTCTCTTGGCAAAGCCCAATTACCAGTTTGAAAAGCGTCAGAAAGAAATCGCCAAGAAAAAAAAGAAGGAAGAAAAGCTGCTGCGTAAGGCTGAAGGCCGCGGCAACGAGGGCGAAGTTGAAGCGGTTAGTGAATCGACGGAAAGCCCTGCGCCGACTGCTGAATAGATCAGTTCGCGCATCAGCGTTCCTTGATTTTTCGGCGCTCGATAATCAGGTGACGCCAGCCATCAAGACTCGCCGATCAGCGCCAGCATTTCCGCGGTTTTCGCTTCCATCAAGGCCATATCGGCTCGCGATTCCACGTTCAGCCGCAACACCGGTTCGGTGTTGGAGCCGCGCAGATTGAAGCGCCATTGCGGAAATTCGACTGACAGTCCGTCGACTTTTTCGACCTTCGCATCGGCAGTCGCATAGCGCGCTTCGACGCGCGCGATGACTGCTTTGATATCGCTCACGGTGCGATTGATTTCACCGCTGGCCGGAAATTTTTTCTGCCGTTCGCCCACCAGTTGCGAAAGGCTTTGGCCAGAGGCGCTGATCAAGGCTGCCGTCAATAGCCACGGAATATTGCCATTGTCGCAGTAAGCGAAATCGCGGAAATAATGGTGCGCGCTCATCTCGCCGCCGTAGATCGCGTTCTCGGCGCGCATGCGTTCCTTGATGAATGCATGGCCGGTTTTCGACTGGATCGCGCGGCCGCCGGCAGCGCCCACCATATCCACCGTATTCCAGGTCAGGCGCGGATCGTGGATGATTTTTGCACCCGGTTCCAGCTTCAGCATCGCCTCGGCCAGCAGTCCGACGATGTAATAGCCTTCGATGAAACCGCCGTGTTCGTCGAACAGAAAACAGCGGTCGAAATCGCCGTCCCAAGCGACGCCGAAATCCGCGCCATGTTCGCGCACCGCCGCCGTCGTTGCCGCGCGATTTTCGGGTAGCAATGGATTCGGAATGCCGTGCGGAAAAGTGCCATCCGGCTGATGATGAATCTTGATGAACTCGAACGGCAGATGCGGTTCCAGCCCGTCGATCACCAAGCCGGCCGAGCCGTTGCCGGCGTTGACGACGATTTTCAGCGGCTTCAATTTGGTTGTATCGATGTAACCGAGCAGATGGCGGATATAAGCCGGCCGGAAGTCATACGAAGTGGTTGGTGCTTGCCCGCTCGGTGCGATCGCATTGGATGCCGCGGTGGCCGTTTCCAGCTCGCGCAAACCGGTGTCGCCGGAGATCGGTATCGCACCGCCGCGCACTAGTTTGAGCCCGTTGTAGTCCATCGGATTATGGCTCGCGGTGACCATGATTCCGCCGTCGATGCCCGGCTGGAACGCGGCAAAATAAACTTCTTCGGTGCCGCACAGTCCGATGTCGATCACCGCCGCACCGCCAGCGACGAGGCCGTGCGCTAGCGCGTTCAGCAGTTCCGCACTCGACAGCCGCACATCGCGCCCGAGCACCACGCGCTGCGGCGCGAAGCGTTCGGCATAAGCCAGGCCGAGCCGGTAGGCAACATCGGCATTGAGCTCGTTGGGCACGCGGCCGCGGATGTCGTAAGCCTTGAAGCAGCTGAGTTTTGGAGTCATCGAAAAAATCAGGCGGGAGTATGCGCAAGCAAATCGCGTGGGGCGGAAATTATGCTTGAGCCAGCGCAGTGATGGGAGGACAATCACGGCTGGTCCACGCCGGTGCCCCCGCGACGTCAAGCCGTGAACCCCGCCAGGCCCGGAAGGGAGCAACGGTAATGGTGCAGATGGGTGCCGGGGTGTCGCTGGCGTGGGCCTCCTGATTTTTGAATGCCAAGCCAACGGCGATCGTGCCGCTGGCGGAGCCGGTCGGCGGGCAATACGCTTTGTCGGCTGCGGGTCTCGAAGCTTGAGTCCGGGGAGCATGCCGGGCCGTTGCGGCGTGAAAATTTTTGATGAGTTTCAGGCAATGGCCGGACTATGGCCGGATGCAGGAATGAGCCAACGATGCTGACGGATGAGTCATCCGAACTGGAAAGGCTGCGCAAGGAGATCGAGGAGCGCGACGATTTCATCGCATTCGTCGGCCATGAATTGCGCAACCCGATGCATGCGCTGTCCTTGCAGCTGGCTTCCGCACGCGCGCTGGCGGATGCCGTGGGCCATGCGGCCATCATCGAGCGGATCGCCAAAACCCAGGCGACGCTGACGCGCTATATCGATCGTGCAAGCTTGCTGCTGGATGTCGCCCAGCAACAGCAGCGCGAATATCCGGTCACGCTGAGTTCGCTCGATCTGCAGCCGCTGCTGGCGAAGTTTTTCGATAACGCGCGCGCCGAAGCGGACTACCACGGCGTCGCCCTGCGTTTCGATGTGGCCGAGAGTTGCCGCGTGCAAACCGATCCGCGCGCGCTGGAGCATGTCGTCGGCAATTTGCTGACCAATGCCTTCAAACATGCGCAATGCCGGGAAGTGGTTTTGTCGCTGCGCAATGGCGGTGAGTTTGCGCAGATCGTGATTGCCGACAACGGCCGCGGGATTTCGGATGAAGATCAGCAGCGCGTGTTCCGCAAATTCGATCGCGGCTCCAAACCTTCGCTGCGCGGCGGCTCCGGCCTCGGGCTGTGGATCGCGCAGCGATTAATTCATGCGCTGGATGGAACGATCTCGCTCGAAAGCCGCCTCACTCAAGGCAGCCGTTTTGTTTTGCAGATTCCGGTCCGCCACTCCGATGCCAATCCAGGCTAAAAAGATCCAGTCACATGACACCACCTGAAACGCCTGCGCCAACGCTGCAACGTCTGCCGAGCCACATTCCCGGGCTGGATCTGATTCTGGGCGGCGGTTTTTTCCGATCCGGCGTTTATATCGTGCATGGCTTGCCGGGCTGCGGCAAAACGATACTCGCCAACCAGCTGTGTTTTGGAACCGTCGCCGGCGGCGGCCGCGCGGTTTACGTCACGCTGCTGGCCGAATCGCACGCGCGCATGCTGCAGCATCTGCGGCCGATGTCATTTTTTGATGAATCCGCAATTCCGGAGCGGCTGTCGTACATCAGCGCGTTCGCCGATCTCGAAGCCTCCGGGCTGAAAGGTTTGATGGGCGTTCTGCGCCGCGAAATGCAGCAGCGCAAGGCCAGCGTATTGATTCTCGACGGCTTGGTTGCGGCCTCGGAAACCGCCGAGAGCAACAGCGAGCTGAAAAAATTCATCCACGAAATCCAGACCAACGCCATCTTCAACGACTGCACGGTGCTGCTGCTGACCAGCGGCTCGCCGAATCGCGTCAGCGCCGAGCACACGATGGTCGATGGACTGCTCGAAATCGACGACCGGCTTTACGATGTGCGCGCCGAGCGCTCGCTGCAAGTGCTCAAGTTCCGCGGCGGCAAAACCTTGCGTGGCAAGCATTCGTTCCAGATCACGGACGATGGCCTGAATCTGTTTCCGCGCATCGAAGCGCTGTTCAACCAGCCGCCGCAAGCTGCGCCGAAAGCCGACAGTCTTTCGAGTGGAATCGCCAGCTTCGATCAGTTGCTGGGCGATGCCGGATTGCCGGCGAACAGCGCGACGGTTGTGGTCGGTTCCACCGGCACCGGCAAAACCTCGATCGGCCTGCATTTCCTGTCGAAAAGCTCCGCAGCGGAGCCTGGCCTGTATTTCGGTTTCTTTGAATCGCCGGATCGAGTGCGCGCCAGCGCGCAAGCCTTCGGGCTCGACTTCGCAGCGCTCGAAAAGCAGGGAGTCCTGCACATCGTCTGGCATTCGCAAAGCGAACATCTGCTGGACGAACTCGCGCACCGCCTGCTCGAAACCATCGACGCCAAAGGCATCAAGCGGCTGGTGATCGATGGCCTCGCCGGATTCTTTGAAGCGGCGGCGTATTCGGAACGTCTCGGCCGCTTTTTCGCCTGCCTCACCAACGAACTGCGGCGCCGCGAAGTCACCGCGCTGATGACACTGGAAACGCGCGACGCCATCAGCAGCACGGTGCCGATGCCCTATGGCGTTTCCGGGCTGGTCGACAACCTGATCTTCCTGCGCTTCGTCGAAGATCACGGCGATCTGAAGCGGCTGATCTCGGTCATCAAGCTGCGCAACAGCCATTTCGATCCCGGCGTGCATGCCTTTTCGATCGGCGCTGGCGGCGTGATCGTGAACAGCCGCTACACCGCCGGCGGCGATGTGATTCCCAGCGCCGCCGCGACCGCGCGCACGCAGGCGCCGGCCGCCGAACCGCGCGTGCAGGACTGAGCGCAGCACTGTGAAATCGATTCTCATCGTCGACGACGAGCTCACCACGGCGGAAGCCTTGGCGTTGATTCTTGAAGACGAAGGCTATCGCGTGACGCGCGCCTCGAACGGTCAGCAGGGCTTGCAGCGCGCGCTCGAAAACAAGCCGGACTTGGTAATCCTGGATTTCATGATGCCGGTGATGAGCGGTGCCGAGATGGCGAGGAAACTGCGCGCGACCGCGGGCGGTTGCGATATCAAGATCATCATGAACAGCGCGCTCGGCGAACATTCCCTGCGCCAGCATTTCGAGGCTTACGACGCCTTCCTGCGCAAGCCGTATACGATCGATAAAGTGCTCGGTGCCGTCCGCGAGCTGCTCGCCGAATAAGCGCCAACCACGCGCCGCGCAGTGCCACAATAAGGCCATGCAAAAGTCTCTCGATTTCGGTCTCGCCGCACCCGCGGAAACCGGCGATGGTTTTCATCCGGCGGTGAGCGGCTGGCTGCACGGCCGCTTCGGTGCGCCGACCGAAGTGCAGCGCCGGGCGTGGGCGGTGACCACGCAGCATCAGCACGCGCTGATCGCCGCACCGACCGGTTCCGGCAAAACGCTCGCGGCGTTTCTTTCGGCGATCAACGATCTGGTGATCGAGAGTCTCGAACAGGGTTTGCGCGATCAGGTTTACGTGCTGTACGTGTCGCCGCTGAAGGCGCTGTCGAACGACATCCAGAAAAATTTGCAGGAGCCGCTGGCCGGCATTCGTGAGCATCTCGCCGCGATGGGGCTCGCCGATGCCGGTATCCGCGACGCGGTGCGCACGGGCGATACGCCGATGGTGGATCGTCAGCGCATGCGCCGTGAACCGCCGCATATATTGGTCACCACGCCGGAATCTCTGTTCATCCTGCTGACTTCGGATTCGGGCCGCCGCAGCTTGAGCGCGGTGAAAAGCGTGATCGTCGACGAACTGCATGCCGTCGCCGGCAGCAAGCGCGGCGCGCATCTGCTGCTGAGCCTCGAACGGCTCGATGCGCTGTGCGCGGAATCGTCGTCGAAGGCGCCAGTGCGCATCGGTCTTTCGGCGACGGTGAAACCGCTCGAAGCGATGGCGCGGTTCCTGATCGGCGACCGCGAAGCGCCGGTTCACATCATCGACGCCGGCCATGTGCGTCAGCGCGATATCGCCATCGAAATGCCGCGCTCGCCGCTGACCGCAGTGATGGCGAACGAAGTCTGGGGCGAGCTTTATGATCGCCTCGCCGAACTGATCCGCCAGCATCGCACCACGCTGATCTTCGTCAACCAGCGCCGCCTGGCCGAACGCGCCGCGCGGCATCTGGCCGAGCGCATCGGCGAGGAACACATCACCGCGCATCACGGCAGTCTCGCCAAGGAGCATCGACTCAAGGCCGAACAGCGGCTCAAGGCTGGCGCGTTGAAGGCCTTGGTGGCGACCAGTTCGCTGGAACTCGGCATCGACATCGGCGACATCGATCTGGTCTGCCAGCTTGGTTCGCCGCGCGCGATCAATGCGTTTTTGCAGCGCGTCGGCCGCGCCGGCCACGCCATCGGCGCGATTCCGAAAGGCCGGCTGTTTCCGCTGTCGCTCGACGATCTGCTCGAAGGCGCGGCCTTGCTCGACGCCGTGCAGCGCGGCGAACTCGATCGCATCCGCGTGCCGGCCGCGCCGCTCGATGTGCTGGCACAGCAGATCGTTGCGGAAACCGCGTGCCGCGAATGGCCACTCGACGAATTGTTTGCGCGCTATCGCCGCGCCGAATCGTATCGCGCGCTGGCGTTGAAGGATTTCGAGCAGGTGGTGCAAATGCTCGCCGATGGTTACTCCACGCGCCGCGGCCGTCGCGGTGCTTATCTGCATTACGACGCGGTGAATCGCGTGATCCGCGCACGCCGCGCTGCCAAGCTCACCGCCGTCACCAATGCCGGCGTAATTCCGGATCAATTTGATTACGACGTGGTGCTGCTACCGGAAGCGCATCGCATCGGCTCTGTCGGCGAAGACTTTGCATTCGAGAGCATTCCCGGCGACATCTTCCAGCTCGGCAATGCCTCGTATCGCATCGCCAAGGTCGAAACCGGCAAAGTGCTGGTGGAGGATGCGCACGGCCAGCCGCCGACGGTGCCGTTCTGGTTCGGCGACGCGCTCGGTCGCAGCGATGAACTCAGCGCGGCCGTTTCACGAATCAGCCAGCAGGCCGAGGCGATTCTGCAGTCTGGTGCCGTAGCACTTGCCGATTGCGAACAATGGCTCCTTGATGATCTGCACTTGCCCGCGCCGGCTGCGCAGCAGCTTGCCTTGTACCTGGCCGCATCGCAGGCCGCACTCGGCGCGCTGCCGAGCGCGACCACGCTGATCTTCGAGCGCTTCTTCGATGAAGTCGGCGACACCCATCTGGTAATCCATTCGACGTATGGTTCGCGTATCAACAAGGCCTGGGGTCTGGCGCTGCGCAAGCGCTTTTGCCGCCAGTTCAATTTTGAATTACAGGCGAGCGCGCTCGACGACAGTATCGTGCTTTCGCTCGGCCCGACGCACAGTTTCCCGCTCGACGAAATCAAGGGCTTTCTGAAATCGGTGACCGCGCGCGAGCTGCTGATTCAGGCGCTGCTCGATGTGCCGATGTTCGCCACGCGCTGGCGCTGGAATGCGACCGCAGCGCTCGCCATCAAGCGCACGCTCAACGGCAAAAAAGTGCCGCCGCAATTCCAGCGTTCCGACTCGGACGATCTGCTGACGGTGGTATTTCCGGATCAGGTTGCCTGCGGTGAAAATCTGGTCGGCGAACGCCAGATTCCGGATCACCCGCTAGTGCGCCAGACGATCGACGATTGCCTCAACGACACGATGGATATCGCCGGTTTCGAGCGTCTGCTACGGCGCGTCGAGCAGAACGAAATCCGCATTGTGACTTGCGAGCTGGCCGCGCCTTCGCCGATGTCGCATGCGATTCTCAGCGCCAAGCCGTATGCCTTCCTCGACGATGGCGATGCCGAAGGCCGCCGCACGCGCGCGGTTTCCACACAAGCCTTGATGGCGATCGACACCGCCGCCGATTTGGGCCGGCTCGATCCGCTGGCCATCGCACAGGTGCGCGCCGAAGCACGGCCGGAAATCACCAGCAGCGAGGAGTTGCACGATGCGCTCGTAGTCTTCGGGTTCCTCACTGCGGCCGAGGTCGCGGGTTTCGATCAATGGCTCGATGTTCTGCAAAGGCAGCGGCGAATTGCGTGCCTGCAAGCCGCAGAAGGCGCATCGATCGCGCCGATCTGGATCGCGGCCGAGCGCTTGCATGAATGGCTCGCAGTGTTGCCGCAGGCAGTGTTAGCGCCGGCAATTGCGGCGATCTCGAACGACGCGCCTTCGGCCGATGTCGCCTTGCGCGAACTGCTGCGCAGTCGGCTCGAATTGCTCGGTCCGGTGACGGAAATTGCTCTCGCCGCACCGCTCGCAATCGGGGCGAACGATGTGCAAGCCGCGCTGCTGCAACTCGAAGCCGAGGGCGCGGCGATGCGCGGCGCATTTAGCGCCCCGAACGCGGCGGAGTGGTGCGACCGCCGCTTGCTGGCGCGCATCCATCGCTATTCGCGCGAGCGTCTGCGTGCCGAAATCCAGCCAGTCGCGCCGACGCAGTTCCTGCGCTTCCTGTTCCGCTGGCACGGCCTGGCGCAGAGCGAAAATGGTGGGGATGAACGCCGTCAAGGCGAGGCTGCGGTGCTGTCGGTGCTGCGCCAGCTCGAAGGCTGCCCGGCGTCGGCATCGGCTTGGGAATCCGAGTTGCTGACGGCGCGCATCAAGGACTATCAGCCGTACCTGCTCGACAAACTTTGCGGCGCCGGGCGCGTGGTCTGGTGCCGGCCCGCGAACGAAAATCCGGATGAGAGCAAGCGCAAGGCCGGGCCGATCCGCAGTACGCCGGTGCTGCTGTGCGAGCGCGAGGCGCTGATACATTGGCAGAACGCCGGCAGCGTTGGAATCGAAGCATCGATGTCGCCGCGCGCGGCGCGTGTGCTCGAAATTTTGAAAACGCAGGGCGCGTCGTTCTTCGCCGATCTGCTGCACGACGCTGGCTTGCTGGCAACGGAACTCGAACTTGCGCTCGGCGAGCTGGTGAGTCTGGGAATGGTGACCTGCGATTCCTTCGCGGGCCTGCGCGCACTGGTGATGCCAGCTGAGCGTCGGCGCCGCTTACGCCAGCGTTCGCATCGTCCGGTCGCCGGCCTGGACGAAGCTGGTCGCTGGTCGCTGGTGCGCAGACCGAGAACGACCGTCGAAACGCCGGCATCGCTGGCCGCGCCGCGGGTGGAACACATCGCGCGCGTACTGCTGCGGCGCTACGGCGTAGTGTTCCGCAAGCTGCTCGAACGCGAGGAGGGTCTGCCGCCGTGGCGCGATCTTTTTTACGTTTATCGCAGGCTCGAAGCGCGCGGTGAAATCCGCGGTGGACGTTTCGTCAGCGGCTTTGCCGGCGAGCAGTTCGCCTTGCCAGACGCAGCCGCGGCATTGCGCAAACTGGCGTCGTCGAGCAACACCGCCAGCGAACTTTGCGAGCGCGTTTCGATCTCCGCCGCCGATCCGCTGAATCTGGTCGGCGTGCTCACGCCCGGCGAAAAGCTGCCACGGCTGCCGGGCAATCGCGTGCTATTCGAGAACGGCGTGCCGGTTGCGCTGCACGCCGGCGGTGAAGTGCAATACCTGAAAACGCTCGATGCGAAAGCCGAGTGGGAAATCAAGAATCTGCTGATCCGCAAACAGCGGCCGGGGGCTTATGTGGCTGCTGTTACGCGGCCGCAATAGCGCGAATGACTGTAAAAACATCGGATGCAGCACTGGCGAACGCAGCCGGTCAGGGGATCAACATTGCGCTGGGCAATCAGCGCAACTTCTCGTGGTCGAGCGTAGCGGGTGCGGCAGTAGAGGCGGGCGTGAGTGACGAACTGCAGGATCCGAATTCAATCGACGCCGGCAATCTCGTTAACAGCACCACAGGCGGCAACCTCGCTTACAGCAGCGCCGTCGGACTCATCTCGGGTGCCACCGCGCAGGGTGCGCAGGTACTGCTCTCCGGCCATGGGCAGATCCAGTTTGCCAGCATCGCCGCCAATAGCTTTGGGCAAGCATTGGGTAGTTCGCTTGTAGGGCAGCTACAGAGCACGCCGGGAGAAACCCAGGCGTCAGCGGTGGCAACCACCACCGCCATCGCCCCGTTGGGCGGGGACGCTGGACAACCGTTCGCGGCGTTGCCGCAGATTCC